>JAFQDR010000075.1 GCA_017415945.1 Oscillospiraceae bacterium | reverse complement strand
GATATGCGCCAATAGCTCAGTTGGATAGAGCAACTGCCTTCTAAGCAGTAGGTCGGGGGTTCGAATCCCTCTTGGCGTACCAAAATATGGTGGGTATAGCTCAGTTGGCAGAGCACCGGATTGTGGTTCCGGGTGTCGTGGGTTCGAGCCCCATTACCCACCCCAGAATAATAAAAGGGAATCGGTATCGATTCCCTTTTTCACCACCTTCTTTCATAGGGGTGTAGCCAAGCGGTAAGGCAACGGACTTTGACTCCGTCATTCGCTGGTTCGAATCCAGCCATCCCTGCCACTTGGTCGAAAATTCGGCTTATCGCTGCGTTCCGCTCAAGCGTGAGCGAAACTTCGCAGAACACCAAATTTTCTCCCTATTCGCACGAAGATCAAGTTTTCGTGCGAATAAAAAGTGGACTTCTAAAGTTGCATACGCTTCCGTAGCTCAGTCGGTAGAGCATCGCCCTTTTAAGGCGGGTGTCCAGGGTTCGAGTCCCTGCGGGGGCACCAAAACAAACCGCCAATTCACGCAAGTGGATTGGCGGTTTGTTTTGGTACTTTTCTCTTTTCACTCTTATGTCTTCACTTTTCTCTTGGCGAGCGTGAATTGTCTGTTTGAGAGAAAAGATAAGGGAGAAGAGAAGTGGTCAAATCCAATTCTTACGAATTGAATTTGATGTTGAAAATGCGATATGATAAAATAAAACGAGGTGATTTGAGATGAAAAGTCCGTTGTTGGAAAAGTCGTTGGATTTTGCCACAGATATTGTTTTATTTTATGAGGCATATAGTAAAACGAGACGTGAAACAACGATTGCAAAGCAGCTGTTGCGTTCGGCTACATCAATCGGGGCCAATATCAATGAGGCTGTATACGGTAACAGCAAGGCTGATTTTATATCAAAGCTTCATATTGCGTTGAAGGAAACGGGAGAATCTATTTACTGGCTGAGACTTCTGCAAAGAACAGGTCTGTTTCCCTATGACTATGAACCGATGCTCCAATCAGCGGAGGAAATCAAACGTATGCTTATCTCCTCTATCAACACCGCAAAGGGGAGTGGCAGATGAATCGCGTGCTTGTCATCGGCTGTCCCGGCAGCGGCAAGAGCACCCTTGCAAAAGCCTTGCATGAAAAAACGGGATTGCCCCTGTTCCATTTGGATATGCTGTATTGGAATGAGGACAAAACCACTGTCAGTGACGAGGTGTTTATGGAGCGGCTGTCCCGTGTACTTGCGGAGACGTGTTGGATCATCGATGGGAATTATGCGTCTACTCTTGACCTGCGGATGCAGTTCTGCGATACCGCCCTGTTTTTAGATTATCCTGTGGAGCTATGTCTTGCGGGTATCGCCTCACGAATAGGGCAGGCACGGACGGATATGCCGTGGGTGGAGACGGAAGCCGATCCGGAGTTTCTCGAATTTGTGAAAAGCTATCCTGCTTTGATTCGTCCCAATGTTCTTGCGCTGCTGAATAAATATACTGATAAGGAAATCCATATTTTTAGAAATCGTCAAGAAGCGGACGAATTTTTAAGCCGAATTTAAACATACAGAGCTTTTGCTTTATTTCTCCTTTTATGCTATAATTGGACAAACGATACATCCCCACAACTGCAAAGGAGGCACTTATGCGAATCAACAAATCGATGACCGCTCTGTTGGAAGCAAAACAGGTGATGCCGTCTGCAATTGCGCCTATTTACCATTTTCCCGTTTGGCAGAAAACCGACAGCGCAGGCCGTCCCTACTGGGGTGTCGGCACCTTCTGGTCATGGGATAGATGCGAGGATCTGCAGGGGCGGAACCTCTCCCAACTGGAGTGGGATGCAAATGAGCTGAACTATTCTACATCCTCTGAGGAACGGGTGGCGGAACTGCTGCGAGACACCATTGGCGTTTTGAAGGCATGGCAGGAAATGCTGGAACGTGAGTATCCTCAGACGGAATTTTGCGTGTTCGCTTCCTATGATGACGGAAGTGCCATGATTGAGGATGAGGATGATTACCCGATTATGCTGTCTACCACATTCCGATTCTGGGCCACCAGAGGCAATAACGATGTTGTAAATTTGGATCACTTCGACGAGTGGGAGCAGCCTGCAATCCTGATCGTCTGCAACCAAGCTGACTGAAACTACCTCCGCGTTTCTGCGGAGGTTTCTTTTTGTCCATATTCACCATCTTTCCGCTCTGTTTGGGGCGGTTTTTTCTTTATTTCCATGGGATAAATTCATTGATTTGACTTTTTTTGTTCACAATTCCGTGTTATAATACACTGAATATTTATTTTTAATAGTAGCCGAAAGGAATTTATATAATTATGGGACTGTTTCAGAAACTGTTCGGAACCCACAGTGACCGTGAGCTGAAGAAGCTCAACCCTCTGGTAGACAAGGTTATGGCACTGGAAAGCAGCTACGCCAAGCTCACCGATGGGCAGCTGCGTGCCAAGACCGATGAATTTAAGCAGCGTTACGCCAACGGGGAATCTTTGGACGCCCTGCTCCCCGAGGCATTTGCCACTGCCCGTGAGGCCTGCTGGCGTGTACTGGGCATGAAGCCCTATCGTGTGCAGGTTATCGGCGGCATCGTTCTCCATCAGGGCCGTATTGCGGAAATGCGCACCGGTGAAGGCAAGACCCTTGTGGCGGTTCTGCCTGCGTACCTGAACGCACTGACCGGCAAGGGTGTCCACATCGTTACCGTAAACGACTACCTTGCCAAGCGCGACAGCGAATGGATGGGCAAGGTATACCGCTTCCTTGGTCTCACTGTTGGCCTCATCATCCACGAGGTTGAGCCCGCAGACCGCAAGAAGGCCTATGCTGCAGACATTACCTACGGCACCAACAACGAAATGGGCTTTGACTACCTCCGCGATAACATGGCCATTTACAAGTCCACCGTGGTGCAGCGGGGTCATGCCTTTGCCATCGTGGACGAAGTGGACTCCATCCTCATTGACGAAGCCCGTACCCCTCTGATCATCAGCGGCCAGGGCAGCGAATCCACCGAGCTGTACCGTCTGGCAGAAAGCTTCGTGTCCCGTCTGAAGGTGCAGGTATTTGCACGTCTGGATTCCAAGGAGGACGAGGATGAAAACATCGACGCCGACTATGTGGTAGACGAAAAGGCAAAGACTGCCACCCTGACCCAGCGCGGCATTACCAAGGCAGAACAGTTCTTCGGACTGGAAAATCTGTCCGATATGGAAAACTCCACCCTGTACCACCACATCAACCAGGCCCTCCGTGCCCACGGCATTATGAAGCGTGATATTGACTATGTGGTCAAGGACGGGGAAGTGCTGATCGTTGACGAGTTCACGGGCCGTATTATGCCCGGCCGCCGCTACTCCGAGGGCCTCCATCAGGCCATCGAAGCCAAGGAACATGTGGACGTACAGCGTGAGAATAAGACTTTGGCAACCATCACCTTCCAGAACTATTTCCGTCTCTACGGCAAGCTCAGCGGCATGACCGGTACCGCGATGACGGAAGAGGAGGAATTCGCGGCTATTTACAAGCTGGACATCCTTGCCATCCCCACCAACAAGCCCGTGCAGCGCAAGGATCATGAGGATGTCATGTATAAAAATGACATCGGCAAGTACCGCGCTATCATCAACCAGATCGTGGAATGCCACAAGAAGGGCCAGCCCGTTCTGGTGGGCACCGTGTCCATTGAAAAGAGCGAGCTGGTGTCCCATCTGCTGAAAAAGACAGGCATCCCCCACAATGTGCTGAACGCCAAGAACCATGAAAAGGAAGCGGAGATCGTCGCTCAGGCAGGTAAGTTCGGTGCGGTCACCATTGCGACCAACATGGCAGGCCGTGGTACCGACATTATGCTGGGGGGCAACGCGGAATATCTGGCAAAGCAGGCACTACGTAAGTTCGGCTATGAAGAAGAAATCATCGCCGAAGCAGTGGGCTATGCGGAAACCGACAACGAGACTATTCTGGCTGCCCGCAAGATGTACCACGAGCAGCTGGAAAAGGTAAAGCCCGAGATCGATGCGGAAGCGGAAATGGTTCGTGCCGCAGGCGGTCTGTTCATCGTCGGCACCGAACGCCACGAATCCCGCCGTATCGATAACCAGCTCCGCGGCCGTGCGGGCCGTCAGGGCGACCCCGGTGAAAGCCGTTTCTTCATCGCAATGACCGACGACGTGATGCGTCTGTTCGGCAGCGAGCGTGTCCGTAATATGATGGACACCCTGAAGGTAGAGGACGATATGCCTCTGGAAAACAAGATGCTGACCAATGCATTGGAGCAGGCACAGAAGACTGTGGAAAGCCGCCACTTCCAGGCCCGTAAGTCCGTTCTGGAATTTGACGATGTGATGAACAAGCAGCGTGAGATCATTTACGGTCAGCGCCGCAAGGTTCTGGACGGGGAAGACCTCCACGCAAGCATCGACTCCATGGTCTATGACTATATCGCCGATACCCTGGCAGAGCACTGGCCCATGGAAGGCGTGCACAATCAGTACGAGCTGAACGAAGTGCTCAAGCCCTTCGAGCGTCTGCTGATGCGCCGCGGGGATGTGCACTACGAGGAAGGCATGGACCGTGACAAAGCGGAAGAACTGGTGTGTGCATGGGCGGACAAGACCTATGGAGAACGTGAGGAGCAGTTTGGCCTTCTTCCCGACGGCAGCAGCACCATGCGTGAGCTGGAGCGTGTGGTCATGCTCCGTGTGGTAGACGAGTTCTGGATGGAGCACATCGACGTGATGGCGGATCTGAAGGACAGCGTATTCCTGCAGGCCTACGCAAATCAGAAGCCCATTGACGTATACAAGAAGGAAGGCTTCGAGATGTTCGAGGAAATGAACGACGGCATCCGCAAGGAGACTGTCCGCCGTATGTTCACCGTACAGGTACGTCAGAACGAGACTATCGAGCGCAAGGCGGTTGCCAAGGCCAATACCCCCGCGGGGGATGGCACCGTGAAGAAGGCACCCGTGAAGCGCGCCAAGAAAATCGGCAGAAACGATCCCTGCCCCTGCGGCAAGAAGCGCCCCAACGGCCTGCCTATGAAGTATAAGGACTGCTGCGGCAAATGATGACTTCTCAGTCATCCGCGAGGAACGCAAAAAGCCTCTCCTTTTAAGGAGAGGTGGCCGAGCGAAGCGAGGTCGGAGAGGTAATCAATTTCTTCGCAATGCTGCGGTGAAAGGTGAGAATGCCAATGGGAAAACTATTGTCCAATGCACGAAATCTTCGGCGGAACATGACAAAGGAAGAACGGCATCTTTGGTATGACTATTTGAAAGACTATCCGGAGCACATTTACAGGCAGCGGATTGTCGGTGGCTATATTGTGGATTTCTACTGTGCCTCAGCGCAATTGGTGATTGAACTGGATGGTTCACAGCATTATGATGGAAGAAAAAATACCTATGATGCGGAGCGAACAAAATATCTTGAAGGTCTCGGTTTAGCGGTTTTGAGAATTCCCAACAATGAGGTTTTTGGTAACTTCGATGGTGTATGTGAGTTTATTCATAGGATGATACAAAGACGAATCAAGAATCCCGAGGCGGGTATCGACGCAATATATTGATGACCTCTCAGTCATCTGCTCGTTCCTCGCAGATGCCAGCTCCCCTTAAAAGGGGAGCCAAGGGCGGAGGAACGCAAAAAGCCTCTCCTTTTAAGGAAAGGTGGCCGAGCGAAGCGAGGTCGGAGAGCTTACATTCTTTTACATATTTCGGAGGTGTTTATGCATTTTACCGAACAAAATACAAACGGTGTCGTCTATATGACAGCATCCCACATCCCCATGAAGCACTGCTTCACCACCCGTTACGGCGGGGTCAGCGAAGGGTATCTGTCCTCTCTGAATCTGGGGGAAAACCGTGGGGATGCTCCCGAAAACGTCGTGGAAAATTACCGGCGTTTGGGTGAAGCCACGGGGATCCCCACCCATCACATGGCCTTTACCAGACAGGTGCACGGAAATGATGTCCGCATCGTCACCGAGGCTGATGTGCATACTCTGATGACCCCCGTCCCCTATGATGCGGACGGTATCGTGACCAATGTCCCCGGCTTGGCGGTCATTGCCTTTGTGGCAGACTGCGTGCCCCTGCTGCTGTGCGACCCCGTGAACAAGGTGGTGGGTGCCATCCACTGCGGCTGGCGCAGCACCGTGGCGGACATTATGGGGAACGCGGTGGAGAAGATGGTGTCTCTGGGAGCAGATCCCAAGGAGATCCGTGCCGCTGTGGGAGCCTCCATCGGGTACTGCTGCTTTGAGGTTGGGCCCGAGGTTCCCGAGGCGGTGTATGCCCTGCTGCCCGACGACCATGAGGGTCTGGTGAGAGCAGGGGAACGGGAGGACAAGTTCTATGTGGATCTCCGTGAGGCCATTGCCCGACGGCTGACCCGATTGGGACTGGAGCGGGAAAACATTCTCGTTTCCGAGGAATGTACCGTGTGCAGCCATGACAAGTACTGGTCCCACCGATACACCCAAGGCAATAGAGGCAGCCAAGCTGCACTGATTGTGATAGATTGAGGAATGCCCTCTCCGCCCCTTCGGGGCACCTCTCCCAAAGGGAGAGGGTGATACGCTCCCCTTTTACATAGGGGAGCCTTGTGAGTATGTAGGGGCGAACAGTGTTCGCCCGCTTCGGCAAAAGTTAGTTAGAATTGAAAAACGGGCGAACGATGTTCGCCCCTACGGATAGAAGGTATGATACATGAAACATAACCTAAAACGTATGATGGCGCTGCTGTTGGCACTGGTGATGCTGATGAGTCTGTGTGCCTGCGGCGGTGAGGATGAGGAGGAAGATGATTCCACTCTGAACATCGACCCTAACCAGAGCTCCGTTGCGGTAAAGGCAGCGGATGCGGTATTCTCTCTGGGCTACGATGCGGATCAAAGCCTCAACCCGCTGCGCACCAGCAGTCAGGCCAACTACATCGTTGACTGTCTGGTGTATGAGTTCGCAGTGGATCTGGACCCGGATTATAATGTCATTTATAACATTATTACCTCCGCCGACTCCGATAATGGCATCAGCTGGATGCTGAAGATCGACCCTACCGTGACCTTCCATGACGGCAGCACCGTGACTGCGGAGGACGTGGCATACTCCATCGATCAGGCTCGAAAGAGCGATATCTATGGGGCACGTCTGAACAAGATCTGGGGCATCAGTGCATTTAACGACAGTGATCAGGTGATGATCTCCCTGTCCGATGTGAACCAGCTGTTTCCCCGCAATCTGAACATCCCCATTATCAAGAAGGGCTCCGACTCCACTATGCCCGAAGGTACGGGGCAGTATATGTTCGATACGGACATGACCAAGCTGGTGAAGTACGAGGAGCACCGCTTTGCGGACAGCACCCCTCTGGATGTGATCTACCTCCACGACAACGGCAGTCCCGACGAGAAGATCGCCGCTTATTCCTCCTCTGTGGTGGATATTGCGGTCAATGACCCCACCAGCCTGTCCCGACTGGGCTACGGCTCCCAGAACGAGGTCCGTCACTTTGCCACCACCAATATGCAGTACATCGGCTTCAACGTGAACGAGGAATTTACCTGCTATCCCCAGATGCGCAAGGCCATTTCCTTTGCGGTGAATCGTGCGTATATTGTGGACAGTATCTACAACGGCTCCGCGGTGGAGGCCACACTGCCCATTCCTCCCACCAATGACCTGTATAACCAAGGTCTGGCGGAGCAGTACGAGTTCGACCTGATCAAAGCCCAGAGAGAATTCCAAGTGGCGGGGGTACAGGACTTTGACGCGGACGGTATGTGCGAATACCAGCTGCCCGGCGGCATTGCGGAGATCGATGTGGAAATGATCGTTGCCGCGGACAATACCGACAAGGTAAAGGCTGCCAAGCGCATTGTGGAGGATTTGAACGCCATCGGGATCCCTGTGAAGCTGAAGCAGCTGAGCTGGTCGGATTATGTCAATGCTATCGTTTACAAGGAATACGATATGTTCTACGGGGAAATCAAGCTGCCCCCCGACTTCTCCCTGATGGATATGCTGTCCACCAACGGCGTGAAGAACTTTTATAATATGTCCGACCCCAATGTGTATGAGGTGATCTTGAACTACCTGAGTGCAAAGGGGGATACGGAGCGCAAAAACAACTGTGATGCTATGTGCCGCTATATTATGGACAACGCCTACATTATTCCCATTCTCTTTGAGGAACAGCAGGTGCTGACCCACCGTGACGTGGTACAGGGCATGAACCCCACCCAGTACAACCTGTTCTACGGCTTCCAAAATTGGGTCATCGATCCCACTGCAGGCCTGGTGGATGCTGACGGTGACGGTGATTTGGACTTGGCGGAGATCGATGAAAGCGCCACTCCCGAGCCCGAAAACACCAAGCGCCCCATTCCCACCCAGAGTGCGGCACCTACGGCAACTCCGGATGTGACCGAAACACCCACACCCACCCCCGAAACGACCCCCGATGAGGAGCCTTCTCCCACGCCCGATGAGGAAAAGCCCACCCCCACACCCCAGACATCCATGAACAGACCACAGGAGGGCTGATATGAGACTGACAGACAAAGAATTGCTGGATCTGGCTGTGAAAGCAGCGGACAATGCCTACGTGCCCTATTCCCACTTCCGTGTGGGTGCGGCACTGGAATGCGGTGACGGCACGGTGTTCACGGGCTGCAATGTGGAAAACAGCTCCTACGGTGCTACCAACTGCGCCGAACGCACCGCTATCTTCAAGGCAGTCAGCGAAGGACATCGTGATTTTGTGCGCATTGCGGTGTACTGCGCCGACGGTAAGCCCGAGGATTACTCCATGCCCTGCGGCATCTGCCGACAGGTCATGGCGGAGTTTAATTGCGATCTGGTGCTGGTGCTGGGCAAAACCGACGGCAGCTACATGGTCACCACCCTGCGGGACATTTTACCCTATGCGTTTACTCCTGCCAGTCTGATGTGACGGAAATACTCACAACACATCCCAATGAAATGGATGTGTTGTGAAAAGGACGAGCAACGAAATGAGCGCCCTTCCCTTGACTACAGGGGAATAGCGATATGGAGTTCGCGAGGACGCTGCGTTTACTCCTGCCAGTCTGATGTAATGTACATTATAATATTGTAGGGACACCCCTTGCGGGTGTCCTCAGACTGTCAAAAAATGCTTCGCAGAATTTCGTCCGTAAGGACGAAACAAAGTCAAATCTATTTTTCGCGCCGGCATGTACGAAGCGAAAAATACAAATAGGTCTGCAAGTGTGGAATTTGTTCGCAGAATGCGGACAAAT
>JAFQDR010000074.1 GCA_017415945.1 Oscillospiraceae bacterium | reverse complement strand
CGTAATCAGCGGCTCGTTTACACCCGATCCCGGAACAAGTGCAAATCCCTTGCAGTTGTGGATTCCGACCTTTGCGGTAATTTGGATAATCGGTATGGTTGCTCTGCTCATTTATACCGTTATCAGTTTTGCAAAGGTGAAACGTAAGATCGGAACGGCGGTATTGCTTCGTGATAACATCTATCAGAGCGAGAACGTGGTATCCCCCTTCGTTCTCGGCATTATAAAGCCTAAGATCTATCTGCCTTTCAATATGAACGAGAAGGATATGGAGCACGTGGTGGCACACGAAATGGCGCACATTCGCCGCAAAGACCACCTTTGGAAACCTCTCGGATTCCTTTTGCTGACGCTCCATTGGTTCAATCCGCTGATGTGGCTCGGCTACGTTCTGCTTTGCCGTGACATTGAGCTTGCTTGTGATGAAAAGGTTATCAAGGAACTTGACCACGATGCGAGAGCCGACTATTCGCAAGCACTTCTTACTTGTAGTGTGAACAGACGAATGATTGCAGCTTGCCCTCTTGCCTTTGGTGAGGTTGGCGTAAAGGATCGTGTAAAGTCTGTACTCAATTACAAGAAGCCCGCGTTTTGGATCATCATAGCGGCGGTAGTCGCTTGCGTTGCGGTTGCGGTTTGTTTCTTGACGAATCCGCCAAAGGATAAGGCAGTAGTACCCCACGGAAGCTATATGCTTGAAATCTATTACGACTTAGACAATGAACTCACCGAGCCACTAAAGCAAAGCAATGATGTAAGGGTTATCATTGATGAACTGATGGACGTATGGATTTTTGACGGAGAACAGCTTATATCGGGCGGACTTTTCAAAGAAACAAAACTGACTGACAAGAATTTTGATGTTTTGTTTGAAAAATCGCCCATAGAAATCGGTGTTATCAAAGACCTTAGAAAATCCATCCGTAGTGCGTGGAATATGACTTATACATCCACGGAAAACGGTTTTTATCCGTATATGGTGATCGTGGATGATGAGTCACAGGTGTATCTCGTCATTGCCGATCACACAGACGGTAAACCTACGGTGATAAGTGGAGTGTTTAAGCTTCACAAGCTGATTCCGGAAAAGTTAGAACCTGTTCTATTCGTTGATTTTTTAAAGAATCCGGATGGTATGTATTCTTATGTTGACCGTGCTTTGAGTCACAGCGATTTCCCGGATGTGTCCTTCCACTATACTCCAAAAGAAATTATAGCTAAGACAGGTAATAGTGAAACTACAGTATTAAGTGCCGATAAGATTTGGAACTGCTATTTCTACGATATAACGGGAGATGGAAAAGCTGACTTGTGCGCTACGGTAGATCAGAACAAGCCTTTTATTGCAAGACGTGTCGTGGTATATGACTACCAAAATAACAGAAAATACGAATTCGCTGATAGCGATGTGAATCACTATATGCTGAGTGAAGAAAATGGTATCTTGACCATCAACAGATATGAAAATGGGGACGCATACGAGGAGGAACCCAGTTCCAAAGGCGGATTGATAATAATTGAAAATAAGCTGTCACTCGCCTTTTATACCCAACTTGTCGGTGATAAGCAGATTACACTCGACGATGTACTTCGCCTATCCGAGAAAGGCGCGGAGCTGACCTTTGAAGACTTCGCAAGTTACAACGGTAAAGACGTGGGTTCGGGACTCTATATCCTCTCCTATGAAATCGACGAGACTTTTACGCTTCGTGTGGGCGGCGGCGCTCCGATTGGTAAGCCGATGTATGTCTATCTCTGTGCAAAATCGGGAGATGCTGAAGAACGCATTGATATCCGCGAGGGCGGGGTTGAGGAATTCATTGCATCGTTTTTTGCTGTTGATGGCGAACAATGGAGTGATGGTATTAGCTTTGTGGGACTTGAACCAAAGGAAGAACTGTTGTCTACTTTCGAAATAATCCTTCACGCACCTTATTCCACAATTAAATGTACGATAGGATATGCTCGTCTTGGTTTGAAGTTATCGTATGGTCTGATTGACAGTAATGGGACGGAATATATACTGGATGTAGTAGGCGGAACTGACAAAGGAACCTTTGAAGATATTCCAGCCGGAACATATCGGTTGCTTGTCAGAAATAGTGATTATAGCGGTGTTCCAGCATATGAAAAACCAACTGAATATCCTGATGTAAGTTTTGATGCAACCGGCGTATTACTCTACAGAGTTGAATAATACGAATGAAAAATATCATGAATTAAACATATGAGTACAGAAAGGTGCCGCCAATGAAAAAAATGCAATATCTGTTCACTGTCTTTGCCATCATCCTCTCCCACATCATGTGTTTTGTAGTAGCCTGGAACTACCGTGATATGCTCTGCGGCATTGCGCACAGTAGCTACAGCGCACCGGCGGAGATAGCATTTCTGACTGCCATTCCGTATGCGGTGGGAATCATGATCTGTGGCATTCTTGCGTATATATTCCGCAGAAAGGCAAAATAATCGAAGGCACAGCTTGCATCATACTGGTGTAGGCTGTGCTTTTTTCTGTTTGTTCATGATGAAATCAAAAAAATATGCTAAAATAGAAAAAACTTTTCCGACTTTGTCACAAATGCCCTATTTATATCGTTATGGTTAGTGTCCGGACGAAAAACCACGGAAAGGAGTTATGGTATGCCATATACAAACGAGGATATCATCGACGCGCTGTACAGGCTGTATGAGCAGCCAATGTACTTTGAAGCATATAAAATCCTACACGACGAATATCTCGCCGAGGATGCGGTTCATGAGGCATTTCTGAAGCTGATTCGAAACCGAAAGAAAATAGCAGATCCTTCCTCGCCCTCGGTTCGCAGTTATGTACATAAGACACTGAAGAGTGCCGCACTGGATCTGTACCGCAGGCAAAAGAAACAGCGTGAAAACACGCTGGAACTTGATGAAGCAATGGAAAACACCCTTACCGCAGATGAGTCACCGCAGGATCTTCCACTATCCTTGCTTTCAGAATTGCCGACAAAATATGCTTCCGTGATGCGATGTCTGTTTCTCGATGGACTGAGCATCAAAGAAACATCGGCTGTACTGAACATCAGCGAGGAGCTGGTGAGAAAGCGATGTGAGCGTGCTCGAAAGCTCCTCAAACCAATATCCATAAATCTTGAAAAGGAGACACACCATGAGAGATAAACATACTTTTTCTAAATCTTACACCGATCGTAAGGAAGCGGTACTTCGTGCCTTGCGCCGTGAAGACGCTCTCGAAGCTGAGAAAAAGTCCCGCTTCTTTACTCATACACCAATCAAAATTTTGGCTTCTGTTGCCATTCTGTCTGTATTAACTGTCAGCGTATATGCTGCAGTACAATGGATCGATTTCCGCATGGAGCAGAACGGTGATGAAGTTCGCATTCACGCAAGTCTGAATGAAAGCGCTGAGAATACAACCAGCGAAGAAAAGCCCCTGCGAAGCTGGCGTGCTGAAGACGGTGAGATCAGCGTAAGTCTGCAGATTCCCGATCTGCCAGCCGATATGAGCGAAGATCTGACTGCAAACGGTAAATACGGCAGCGAGGACAGTTCCCGTTCAATGACCATCAACGGAATCGACCTGCGCCGATCGGATCTTGACCAAATCATCGGCGGTGCAACGAACACCAAACAGCTTGATGTTGGCGGTAAAGCAATGTATGTTGTTGAAAAAGGTGAGGCAGACTTCTACAACCGAATGGCATATATTGTATTCGAAGAAGACGAGCTTGTGCTAAAGCTGTGGGTAAGCTACGGTATCACGGATGAAGAGCTTTCTGCACTTGCTTCCACAATGACGCTGGAATACACCACGGATGCGCTCCTTGCCATTCCGATTCAGAATGAACTTGGCGGCACAACAAACATGGATATTCCGGATGTCTACTACGCACCTTATGATCCGCTCTATGAAAGCGATCTCGTTGAAATCGGTCAGTCTGTCCGCGATCATAATGACTGGTACACGGCAACGATCGATGCGGTGGAGGTACACGATACGATCAATGTCCTCAACCCGAATTACATCTTAAGAAAAGATTTCGTTGAACGATTTACGGATATATCAGGCAATCTGGTTCCATACAATCGTACTGAAGTTATCATTACCGAAGAAGAAGGAAAACAGGCGACTAAACAGTTTGGGGAGACTGTCTCTGCCAAAAAGAAGCTATATGTTGTAACTTTGACGATGGAAGATGTAACAATGGACGAGATTCCAGAAGCTGACCGTGAAAGAATGCTGAAGGCCTGCGTGAACAGTTTTGGCCTTCAGGCTTACACTGTTGAAAACGGTGAAATTAAGATGCATTCGTCAAACGCTGTGGTTGATCGCAAGCCGAACGCATATGCCGATAGCAGCGAAATTATCTACCGTGAGTGCCTTGGCAATAACCAGTGGAAAGTAGCTTATTTGATTGATGAAGCCTACGCCAAAGGTAATCTTGTGCTGGAGCAGTACACCGGTAAGATATATGTAAATATCCAGTAATAAACGAAAGTGAGAGGCATCAACACCTCTCACTTTTCATGCTAACCTAAATTCCGGTTTAGTATAGGAAGAAGTGTAAGTAAGATCTTTAACAGGGCAATCGAATAATTTCAGCCGATATCTTGACAAAAGACTATTTCTGTGATATACTATATCTTGTAATTGTACTTCTGCTATCTACTTTATGTAGTAAGCAACGCGAAAGCGTAAGTTTAAGTTTGTATTTTAGCCATAGGATTGCTGTGTCCATTTACGGACGCAGAGTTCTGTGGCTTTTTTTATTTGTCAATTTCGGAGATAACTCCGGTTGAAATATTTTTTATAGCGGTATAACCGCAGAAAGGAGCAACAAATGCTCAGCACGATCACCATTGAATGTCGTCTCACAAGGGACACCGAACTCAGGACTACCGCATCTGGTGTGTTATTCACACGTCTTGATGTGGCTGTCAACAAGGGGTATGGCGAGAAGGAACACCCGAATTATTATCAGTGCTTCCTCAGAGGAGATGCCGCCGAGCGAATCTGCAAGGCTGGCGTCAAGAAAGGAAGTCATCTGCTTATATCGGGCGATCTTGATATCGGCACTTACACCAGAAAGGACGGTACAGTCGGTATTTCCAACAACATTGATGTTCATACGTGGACATATGTGTCAAGCGGAAAACCGAAAACCGACGAGAACGGCGCAGCAGCATCCACGGCACCGGCAGCACAACCTGTGCAGGGGTATAATCCTTACGCAAATGTACCCGCACCGCAGTTTGAAGAAATCGGCGACGATGAAGAACTGCCATTCTGACTCGAAGGAACTAACGAAACCTTGAGGATCTGTAACACGGATTCTTTGACGTGTGAAAATGGTAAGACAGCAACAGCTGCAAACATTTCACACGCACGAGACAGAACAAAGACATAGAGGAACTGATAAGAATGGATTTCTTTCAGTTCCTCTTTTTTTATTTTATTACAGAAAGAAGGAACACAAAATGAATGACAAGATTTTTTCAAAGAGTATCAAGGTCCTTATCGTTGTAACGCTGATCATTCTCGCATTCTTCAAAGGAAATGTCCGCGACTGGCTGCTTATTGGATTCACCGCTGTATGGTTGGTGATATCCGTTATCCGCCTGTCAAAGAAATTTGCGAATCGAAGCGAGAATGCACCACAGAAGAAAACTCGAAGCCGTAAGATCTCCCGAAAAGAAGCAAAGCAGATTCAGATGAAAAAGACACTGCTTATGCATTTGAATTACCGCATAACCGATAAGCTTCGCTCTGTGTACCCCGATTCTACGTGGAATTGGGTAATACGCAGTCCTGAGAAACTTGCCGAATGCGGTGGTGTCGGGAGGATTCGCACAACCAATACAGGGGAATTCACACACGCTGAAATCAGAGTAGATTCCTTTGCTAATGTTGAGTTCACAATGCTGAAGTTATCGCCTCTGGAAGAGCAGACAAATCCGCCTCCGTCACCGGATGATGCAAAACTATGGTATCAGATGTACGGAAAAGAACTGTTTGTAAATGCTGTAACCGATTTGAACACAAGGGGTTACAAACGCCTTGAAATCAATGAGGCAGGCGAAATCATCGTTGGCGGCGAAAAACAGGATGAAATCGAGAATCCTCTTCGCACGACAGCATGGGAAAGTCTTGTCAAGATTCTTGGCGATGACGGTCTCAATGCTCATGTGGAGGATGACAAATTGGTACTGGAATGGTAAAGGAGAAAAGAAATGAGCAACAAACTTTTTGACAGCTGGACCTGGTCGCTGGGTGTATCAAAGCCGTTTGATACACTGGCGCATACCAGACGTACTGACATCAAATCAATCTATAACAAATCAAGGACTGCACAGGCTACGGTTCACAGCCCGCTTATAAGCGCAATTCTTGCGTATATGGAGCTGGAGGTAAATCCGACGGCTGCCAAAGGCGCGATCGGTACACAGGGCGATATGATTATCGCAGAATATCCCAGTCACCGTGCAGGCGAAACACATGCCGTTGTCTTTAATAAGAAAAACGGTAAGTTTATCGCTGCTGCTTATTCCGGTGCCGCAAGCCCTTCCGCATATATGGTTAAAGAGAGTGGTAATACAGGCGCAGCACTTTTCTTTGCGTTAATGCCGCACTTTTTGACCAACACAGAATTTTCGGAAAACTACACCATTTTGCTGGAATGCAAAAAGGACGGATATTCCGATATGCAGAAAGCGGAGGATGCCGCATTTATTCTTTGTGACAATGTGTATCGCAGAACGGAAGGTGCCTCAACACTCGGCGAAGACGGAATTAAAATTGCCGTTCCTTCATCGGGCAACATTCAGCTGCTCAGTCAGATGAGTATGCAAAGTAATGTTTATGCTCCGACAGAAGTACTGCATGGCGATTTTGAAATCTTCAAGCCCGGTGCAGCTCCTGTAAGTGTTTCTGTGTTCACAAAACCTGAAGATTTTATTGGAAAATATGCGATGTCCGAAAGAAGCTTTTCTCCTGCCGAAAACAATATGATTCCGCATCTCCCCGATTGGTACATCATACCCGAGGAGGTTGTGAAGATCTGTGAGCACGCCAAGGTGACATCTGCCTCCAGTCAACCCATGCGCAACTTTATGATGCGTGGACCTGCAGGCACGGGTAAAACCGAGGGGGCAAAGGCGATTGCTTCGGGGCTGGGACTTCCATATGTGCATATTACCTGTTCTGCAAACACGGAGATATTTGACCTGCTTGGTCAGATGCTTCCCGATGTGGACGGTATGTGTTCCAAAAATGCAAAAGACACGGAACTGCCTACCTTTGATGATATTCGATTCGATCCGCCTACTGCTTACGAAAAGCTCACAGGCGAATACGATGAGAAGGTCACAGAAGATGCGGTTTATGACAAACTGCTTGAGGTGATCCGTGTAAAGGCAATGGAAGAATCAAGTGAATCAGAGAAGAAAGACACCCATCAGCGATTCCGCTATGTGGATACGCCGTTTGTACAGGCAATGCGCTATGGCTATCTTGTAGAGCTGCAGGAACCTGCCATTATATCGAATCCCGGTGTACTGGTTGGCCTGAATGCACTGCTCGACAGATGCGAAAGCATTACGTTGCCTACAGGTGAAATCATCCGCCGCCATCCCGATACGGTTGTAGTCGTAACGACTAATACCGATTATGCGGGGTGTAAGTCTATGAATCAGTCGGTTATCAGCCGAATGAATCTGGTCGTGGATATGGATGCACCGGATGCAGATACAATGGCAAAGCGAGTGATGGGAATTACAGGCTGTACAGAAATGGCAGTAGTAAGGAAGATGGCAGAGGTTGTAGGAGATATCGCAGAGCGTTGCAGGGAGGCAATGATCACAGATGGTAGCTGTGGAGTGCGTGAGCTGATTTCGTGGGTGCAGTCATATATGATATGCAAAAACGAATTGGAAGCCGCAAAATACACTGTGCTGGCATCGGTATCTGCTGATCCCGAAAACCGAGCGGAGATTCTGGAGTCCTGCCTGAACACCAAATATGCATGACAGAAAGGAGCGTAGTGATACATGAATGAAAAAAACGAAATATGCTTATCCGGTTAAGGCTGAGGTATATAAAAGCGGCATGGAATACTATTTCGCCTTCAATTTGCGGCGTCTGCGTTTGTCAGCTGATGAAAAACTGACACAGGCAAAGCTGGCAAAAAAGCTCGGTGTTTCGCGTAATACCTATGCCGGATACGAAGCCGGAACACGATTTCCGCCTGCATGGTTTGTCTACTGTACCGCTGATTATTTCAAGGTTACAGTAGACGAGCTTGTGGGTAAACAAATGCAGAAGGAAAGGACAAAACAAGAATGAGAACATCACATTTGGCTCTGCGAAAGCGAATTGAGAACGAAAAACTGAACATCACAGATGAACAGCTATTTGCTTCCAATGCTTACGCTGCCTATCTTACCGATCTCGCTGAAGCTGCATCAAAGCGGTATAAGCGCAGCATTAAGGTGAAGACCTATTGGGACGATTCAGAGAACGCGGATATTGCCTGTACGGATAATCGACGCATCTCTATCAATGCGGGAAATCATATCACGCAAAGCTTTCCTACAAGAAGACTTAGAGCTGACAGCATGGTGGGTCTTAACGGTCATGAAATTGGACACGTGCTTTTTACCGATTTTACGATGGCAAATCTCTATACCGAATCTATGATGGCAGGACGCTTCTATCCGTGCGAGCCGGAGGATTTAAGTATGGACGAGAATTTTGCTTTATCGGAATTCAAGCAGTTTGTGTCAGATGGAGATGACATAGCTCTTCGCGCAATCACGATGGCTGCACACAATCTCGACAACATTCTGGAGGATAT
>JAFQDR010000073.1 GCA_017415945.1 Oscillospiraceae bacterium | reverse complement strand
GGCTTGCTCCCGCCGCTTGTTGGTATATATCAGCAGCTCCTAAGAAACGGGATGTTTGATCTCCATACCCGTAGGGACCGTCGCCCTCGACGGTCCGTTTTCCGCAGTCGAACATCATATAATGATGTGTCCATGGTGAATCGTCCCATCGGGGTACGGCGGGAGCAAGCCCCCGCCCTACGGGTGCTGTACCGTGCCGAACAATGCTGTAGGGACGCCCCTCGCGGGTGTCCGCACCACCCTCTCCCTTTGGGAGAGGTGCCCCACAAGGGGCGGAGAGGGTTTTCTGCGGATAAATATCGTAAGGGTAGGGCGGGAGAAAGCCCCCGCCCTACGGGTGCTGTGCCGTATCGGATAATGATGTAGGGCAGACCTCGTGGCTGTCCGAATGTTTAGAGTTGGAAAAGCTGTATTTCTTCTCCTGCGTATGACAGATTTGCTCCGCATTCCTCCAGATTGTGGATGTCCTCCTGGCTGTCTGTGTAGAGGTAAGCCGTTTGCTCATGCCCTGTGACAGCCAACCAGCAATACCCGTTTCTGTAAAAACACAGGTCCATGGGAGCGGGGTAATTCCAGTCATAGAGATTTTCCACCGAGGAAAGGACATCCAGACACTCCATATCCGCGGCATACATGACCAATTTGTAGGAATGCTCAAAATCCAGCGTTTCGGTGTTGGGCCAGCTTTGTGTGGCACGACTGCTCAGTTTGAACTTCTTTAGTCCTTCGGAGATGGTTTTTGCTTTGCTTTTCAGCTTCTCGTTTTCTTTCCGTCTGAAGTAAACCAAAGAGAAGCTGTCACTTTCCGATAGCATAAATGCAAGGAATTTTATGAAGTCCTCACGATTGGAGAACGCTTCAAGAAAATAGGCCTTCATGGTGCGTCACCTCTCGTTGCAGCTCAGATCAGTCCGAAGCGTTGGGCGATTTCAGCAAGAATTGCAAACAGGGACATGCCCACAAATGCCAGATTGATGTTCCGCCAAAATTTGATGGCTTTGGTCAGAAGGGGACTGTCGGTGCTCTTTATGTGATGATAGGAAAAGCAAATCAGCGGAAGGAGTACGAACGAAGCAAGGGCGGCACAAATGAGAAATCCTGCGCTCAAAGGGTCAATGGGAATGACATCGGCGCCGGTTTGCTGAAATATTTTATAAGAGCGCATCCATACGGGGATCAGGAGGGCGGTTGAACCGAGAAGCCATGCCAATGCACTGATGATGCCTGTGCGCCTGCTGTTTTGATCCTGCTTGAGCAGCTTCGTGAGCATGTCTTTCATGGTGCGTCACCTCTTGTTGAAGTTAAAATTATCATCCGTGGGGAGCAAATCGTCAATGGTCAGTACGGTAAGCGTTTCGGTCGGAGCGATTTCACGGAGACGCAGGGCGAATTCCGATTCCGCATGGAAGATCTCATCACCGATATAGTATTCCTTATTGGTAAATCGTTTGGAGCTGTATTTGTTTTCCGCGCTTACACCCAGCGTGAGGGCTCGTCCGTTTACATCCGCAACGATTTCCGCAATGTCGTATTCGGATAAGAACCAAAGAATCCAATCCAGGGGAATTTCACGGGAGAAAGCCTTGTTTATCTGCTTTGGTTGACCTTGTTTCTTTTTATAAATCGTAAAAAGCCTGCGAAGCATAGCGGCCTCCTTTCAGTCTGTGGTGAAATATGTTTTCACGGATTCGGGTATATTCGGATCTGCAATTTCCCAAGGGTCAGCGTCACTGTTGGTGATCATGCTGATGTGGTTGTAATCACGTAAATCAATTGTGTCGCCTGTGCTGTTTTCGATGATATAAGAAACAATTTCTTTTTCGGTTTCGTTATAGGTAATTTCACAGCTTTTGATTTCCGAAAATTCATATACCGTCTGTTCTGCCGAGAAACCGCGGTAACAGACAAGGGCAGTTTCGTTTATGTAACCACCGTTGGACAGGGAGAACAGATGGAGAGGACAAAGAATGACCAGACAAACAATCAATTGCAGTGTCGTTTTTTTCCAAACCTTGTGTCGTGGGTCTCCCTGCTGCAAATGTACGGTGGTGTAGCAGATATCTCTGGGAAGTCGAGAATGCAGCGCCAAATATCCGGCAAAGGCAAAGCTTCCGAAGAGAAGAACACAGATTTCCAATAGCATTAGATAAGGAGGCGTGAAACGAAATGTGAGACATGGGAGCGTGCTTCCAAGACTATGGATATATGTTTGTGAGCGTATGTACACGATAAACAGAAACGGTACAAGCCATGAGCTGCTTGGCAGCACATGGTGGGCGAAATCGAATCGCTCATAGGGAATCGTTGCGGGCCAAAAGAATTTTGAGTGTTTATATCTTTCCCATCCCGGTATTTGGTCATATTTTTCGGGATTGAGATACATTCTATATAGATGCAAACACAACAGCGCGATGCTTACGGCATATCCGCAGCCGATGCTTTTGATGATTGTTTCGCGCATTTTCTCACCCTCCCGATCTTTATTTCTATATCTATCATACAATAGCCAATGGACAAAGTACAGCGCACAAAAGTAAATAAGCTGTAAACGATTGCCAGCGCACCAGTATTCCACCATGTCCTATGGACACCCCTGTGATCGGTGGGAATTGGAATGGCGAATAAAAACGGCGGGAGCAAGCCCCCGCCCTACAATTTGTTATCTGAAAAAATCTGCCACTCTGTCCCAGAAATCGGGGGCTTCTTCGTACAGCCCGTGGCCGTAGCCTTCATACATATACAATTTGCTGTGGGGGATGAGCCCATGGAGCTGCTGGGAGGCCTCGCCCGTAACGATTTGGTCGAGCTTGCCGCCAATGATGAGGGTGGGACAGGTAATGCGGTGGAGGCAGTCCTTGGCGTTGTGGTCAATGCCTGCCTTTGCCATGATTTGGAAGCGGTCAAGATGCTTCTTGGGCAGCAGACCGCCGAAGACTCTGTATGCCGCTGCCATGAGCTTGGAGGGCTTGGCGTTGGACTTCATCAAGGTGTCCGCCATAATGCTGCCGATGTCCCTGCGGCGTGCCATTTCTGTCCAGCTTGTAAGGCAGGACACCAGTGTGTCGTTTTGGTAGGGGAGGGTCACGCATAAGATCAGCTTCTCCACGGCCTCGGGATGGTCAATGGCAAGGTGCTGCACGATCATGCCGCCCAGACTGACTCCAATGATGTTGGCGGAAGAAATGTGCAGATGCACCATGGCGCGATAAATATCCTCAGCCATGTCCCTTGTGGTGAAATCTTCGGGCATGACCATACGGCGGCTGAACATATACACGCGAAATTCCTTTGCCAGCTTACGGTACAGCAGGGCAAAAGGAATGGCGGTACCCCCTACGGTCTGCAGCCCTTCCCCCAGACCGGGAATCATAATAAGTACTTTGCTGCCTTTGCCGAAGGCCACATATTCCATAAAGGTATCGTCAATGGGAACGGTACCGTTGACTGCGTTGTAAAACATAATGCCCACCTCCTGTGCTGCTTTCATTATATAATAGGAGGGAGATAATGTCAAAAGGACAGAGTGTTTATTGGATCGCTGCTGCACTGAAATTTTTCTCCCTTGTAGGGGTGGTACGTTTAACCATCGCACCCGTAGGGACAGCCCTTGCGGCTGTCCGAAGTGATACGGCGGGCGCCCGCAAGGGGCCCCCCTTCGGGATTAACCGATGTATAAAAATAATTTTGAGATTTCTAAAAAAAGATGTTGACAAAAGACGATACAGGTGGTATTATGTTCAAGCTGTCAGCGACCCATGGGAGCATAGCTCAGCTGGGAGAGCATCTGCCTTACAAGCAGAGGGTCACAGGTTCGAGCCCTGTTGTTCCCACCAACGTCGCCGACAGCATTCTTTTGCCCCTGTAGCTCAGTTGGTAGAGCAGCGGATTGAAAATCCGCGTGTCGTTGGTTCGACTCCGACCGGGGGCACCACGGAATCTTCCCTCTCCCTGATTCCGTTCTGCGGGCGTAGCTCATCCGGTAGAGCGCCACCTTGCCAAGGTGGAGGTAGCGAGTTCGAGCCTCGTCGCCCGCTCCAACTTCCTTTTTTCTCAGGAATGGATCCCAATGGCGGGATCCGATTCCTGTTTTTTATTGCATATACTTCCTTTTGCTTCACCTCTGTAAATGCTGTACAGAGGTTTTTTTGTTTTTATTTGGAAATTTGTGGCAATATCCAATTTCGATGTTTGGAATTTAACAAGATTGACAATGTTCGACATTTCCATTAAAATGAAAACGAAATTGTGTGGCGTAAAGCCGATTAGAAGTGTTTATGATAAGTATGTCCGAAGTTTTTTAGGTTGAGAAAGAAGGAAAAACTATGACACCCAATGAACTCCACCAGCTGAAGATCGCGGCCTGCAAGGTTCGCATCGGCGCGATCGAAGGCGTGCACGCTGCCAAGGCAGGTCACCCCGGCGGCAGCCTGTCTGCTGCAGAGCTGTTTACCTACCTGTACCTTAAGGAAATGAATGTTGATCCCGCAGAGCCCAAGATGGCCACCCGTGACCGTTTTGTTCTGTCCAAGGGCCATACCGCTCCCGGTCTGTATGCCGCTCTGGCACTGAAGGGCTTCTTCCCCATGGAGGATCTGCTGACCCTCCGTAAGATCGGCAGCCACCTGCAGGGTCACCCCAATATGAACACTACCCCCGGTGTGGATATGTGCACCGGCTCTCTGGGTCAGGGCATCTCCGCTGCCTGCGGCATGGCACTGTCCGCCAAGCTGCAGAAGAACCCCTGCCGTGTTTACTCCCTGCTGGGCGACGGCGAAATTCAGGAAGGTCAGGTCTGGGAAGCTATGATGTTCGCTTCTCACTACAAGCTGGACAACCTGTGCATCGTCATTGACAACAACGGCCTGCAGATCGACGGCAATGTTGCCGATGTTATGAGCCCCTATCCCATTCTGGACAAGCTATACGCATTCGGCTTTGAAGCAGTGGAGATCGACGGCCACGACTTCGAGCAGATCGAAGCAGCCTTTGCGCAGGCTCGCACCGTGAAGGGCAAGCCCTTCGCCATCGTGATGAAGACCGTCAAGGGCAAGGGTGTCAGCTACATGGAAAACAATGCAGGCTGGCACGGCAAGGCTCCCAATGATGCAGAGTTTGAAATCGCTATGACCGAGCTGAAGGCACAGCTGGCAGAACTGGAGGGCAAGTAAGATGGCAGACGTAAAGAAGATTGCAACTCGTGACGGCTACGGTCAGGCTCTGGTAGAGCTGTGCAGAGAGCACGACAACATTATCGTATTTGACGCTGACCTGGCAGGCTCCACCAAATCCGGCAGCATCAAGAAGGAATTCCCCGACCATCACTACAACTGCGGTATTGCGGAAGGCAATATGATGGCTGTGGCAGCGGGTGCCGCCTCCATGGGCATGGTTCCCTTCGCTTCCAGCTTCGCCATGTTCGCTGTTGGCAGAGCATATGAACAGATCCGCAACTCCATCGGCTATCCTCAGCTGAATGTAAAGATCTGTGCATCCCACGGCGGCATCTCCGTCGGCGAGGACGGTGCGTCCCACCAGTGCTGTGAGGACTTCGCACTCATGCGCTCTATCCCCGGTATGGTCGTTATGAGCCCCTCCGACAACGTGGAAGCCATTGCGGCGGTGAAGGCAGCATACGAATATGAAGGCCCTTGCTACCTGCGCTTCGGCCGTCTGGCAGTGCCCGTATTCCACGATGAAGACAACTTCAAGTTCGAGATCGGCAAGGGCGAAGTCATGCGGGAAGGCAATGACATTGCCATCATCGCAAACGGCCTCATGGTCAACGAAGCTGTGGAAGCTGCAAAGGTGCTGGCAGAGGAAGGCATCAACGCCCGTGTTATCAATATGTGCACCATCAAGCCTCTGGACGAGGAAATTGTTCTGGCAGCAGCTAAGGAATGCGGCAAGATCATCACCTGCGAGGAACACTCTGTTATCGGCGGTCTGGGTGAAGCGGTCTGCTCCTTCCTGAGCGAAACCTGCCCCACTCCCGTACGCCGCATCGGTGTCAATGACGTATTCGGCTACTCCGGCCCCGCAAACGCACTGCTGAAGGAATTCGGCCTGTGCGCGGAAAACATCGTCAAGGTCACCAAGGAATTTCTGGCAAAGTAAAATCACATAAAATTAGAACCCGTCATCCAATGGGATGGCGGGTTTTCTTTTTGGATGGCGGAATGAATTTACAAAATATTCATGGACTTCCATGAAAGGATTAAGTATGTATTCAGCAAATGCCCTTATGATATAGCTGCAACGGCAGACAGTGCCGATAATTTTCCAAGGAGCATATGCTATGAACGAGCAAAATGAACACAGCGAGGCCTTATTTGAACAACTGAATCGGTCAAAACAGGCACGGAAACAAAAGAAAAAAAGAAGGATCGTCACGATTGTCGGAATCATTGCGGTGGTGCTGATCGCAGGGGTATTGATCCTGCGGGGCGCGGTGACCAGACGTTTTAACAGCAGCGATGTGGAAGTGCTGTCCTATGAAGCAGCACGCAGCACCATCAGTACCACGGTTTCGGGTACGGGGATGCTCGGTGGCGTGGGTTTGGAATCCATTGTGCTTCCCAATGGTGTGGAGGTAACGGAGGTGACCGTGCGCAATGGCCGCAGCGTATCCAAGGGAGATGTGCTGGCGACGGTGAATATGACAACTGTTATCAGTACTTTGTCCGCATTGCAGGATGAGCTGGAAGCATTGGACGAGGAAATCGGGAAGGCGGAAGGCGACAAGGTCAGCGGAACGGTCAAGGCAGGGGTGTCGGGCCGCGTGAAGGCGGTCTATGCCGAGAGCGGAGACGATGTGACGGCGGTCATGGTTGAAAACGGCGGTCTGGCACTGATCTCTTTGGACGGCTATATGGCCTGTGACATTACCACCGATGCGCTGACTGTGGGAGATACGGTGACTGTGGTACGGGCTGACGACAGCACCATCAGCGGTTCGGTAGAATCTGCGGTGAACGGCAGCGCGGTGATTTTGGTGACAGATAACGGTACTGCCATTGACGAAGAAGTTACTGTCATTGACGGAGAGGGCAAGGCCTTGGGCAGCGGGAAGCTGTATGTACATAATCCTTTGAATGTAACTGCGGTTGCGGGAACGGTGTCTTCTGTGAATGTTTCGGAAAACACCCAAGTATCTTCCTTCTCCACCCTGTTCAATCTGAAGGACACGGCATACAGTGCCAACTATGAGACCCTGCTGCGGGAACGGTCAAAGCTGGAAGAATCCATGCTGGAGCTGCTGCAGGTGTATCGTGACGGTGCGGTGCTGGCAGCTTTTGACGGAATCATCAGCAGCGTGGACTATGTAGACCCCGATAGTGACAGCTATGACGAAACAGCGGATGTTGCGGTAGTCAGCGTTTATCCCGGTGAAAAGATGAGCATTACCGTGGGCGTGGATGAAGCGGATATCCTTTCTCTGGAGCAGGGGCAGGTTGCAAGCATTACCGTGCGCTCCATCGGCGACAGCAGCTTTGTGGGCACGGTGACGGAAGTCAACAAGGAAGCGGATACCTCCTCCGGTGTGGCGCAATACTCTGCTGAGGTGGAGCTGGGCTATGAGAGCGGGATGCTGATCGGTATGACCGCTGAGGTTGTGATCAATATTCAGGGCGTGGAAAATGCCATTATCATTCCTGCGGACGCACTGCACCAGACAAGCGATATTTCCTATGTATACACAAGCTATGATGAAAAGAACGGTCAATATGGCGGCATGGTTGAGGTTGTCACCGGTCTGACCAATGACAATTATGTAGAAATCATTTCCGGTCTGAATGAAGGCGATGTGGTCTATTACACCGAATCTGCCGACGATTTCTTCTCTATGATGGGGGGTATGAATTTTGGCGGTAGTGGCGGTATGCCTTCCGGTGACTTTGGCGGAGGCGGCGGTATGCAGATGGGGGAACGGCCTTCCGGGGATTTCAGCGGCATGCCTTCCGGCGGCGGTATGCCTTCGGGCGGCAGAGGAATGGGTGGCTGATATGATTGAATTGAAGGACGTTTGTAAATTCTATCAGGTAGGCGAAGACCGTGTCCGCGCACTGGATCATGCCGGTCTCCATATTAAGCCTCACGAGTTTGTCAGCATTATCGGTCCTTCCGGCAGCGGGAAATCCACACTGATGAATATCATCGGCTGTCTGGACGTGGCCGATGCGGGAACCTATCTGCTGGATGGGATGCCCATTGAAAGCTATTCCGAAAATGAACTGGCGCAGGTGCGCAATCGTAAAATCGGATTTGTGTTTCAGAGCTTTAATCTGATCCCCAAAATGACAGCGGAGGAAAATGTGGAGCTGCCGCTGATTTATCAGGGGGTGAAGCGCGGGGAGCGTGTGCGCCGCGTGAGAGAAGCATTGGAGCGGGTGGGCTTGGCCAATCGCGCCAAGCACCTGCCTACAGAGCTGTCGGGCGGTCAGCAGCAGAGAGTGGCCATTGCCAGAGCCATTGTGACCAACCCCAAGCTGATTCTGGCAGATGAACCCACAGGGGCACTGGATTCCAAAACAAGCAAGGAAATCATTGATATTTTCCATGAACTGCACGCCCGGGGAAATACCATTGTTTTGATCACCCATGACAATGATGTTGCCAAGCAGGCATCCCGTTCCGTCCACATTCTGGACGGGCAGATTACGGAGGTGACCTTGTGATGCGGAAACGAAACAATGAACAGCTGATGGAACAGATGGCGGAACTGAAGGAAGGCATTTCCTATATCACGGGAGAAACTGTGGCGCTGTCCTTCCGTATGGCGGTACGCAGCATTCTGTCCAGCAAGATGCGTGCGGCCTTGACCATGCTGGGCATTATCATCGGAGTCATGGCACTGGTGGTTTTGGTCAGCTTGGTAAACGGTGCCACCACTTCCGTTACCGATGCGGTATCGGGACTGGGCACAAGCCTGCTGACTGTGACGGTTGAAGACGATAAGGGTATGCCCATTACCTTGGGTACACTGGATGAATGGATGGAAACGGAAGCTGATTTGGGGCTCATCACAGCCTCTGCATCCGAAAGTCTGATTGCCAAACACCATGAAAACTATGGCTCAATTACGGTGAACGGTGTCACTCCCACTTACTACGATGTGCAGGCTTTGCAGCTGTCTATGGGCAGATGGCTGAAGCAAACGGATGTTGAAAACAGCAGCTATGTATGCGTCATCAATGAAACGGCTGCCACGGAGCTGATTGGATATCCCGACTGTGTGGGACAAACCTTGAGCCTGAACGGTGTGCAATACACGGTTGTGGGCGTGCTGTCCGATGATGAGGAATCTCTGACAGCCATGTTCTCCGGCGGCAGCATGGTAGCATATATCCCGTATTCCTCTCTGGTGAAGCTGTGTGATACTGTGAGTTGGAATGTGACGGAGTTTGAGGTGGCTGCCCCTGTAGGGGTCACATTGGAGGTGACCGAAGCGGCTATGGAACGGATTCTGCTGGAGCGCTTTGAGCAGGATGAGGACGCCTTTGATCTGTCCTCTCAGAATGTGCTGGAGGATGCCATGAGCAGCATTACATCGGTGTTGAGCATCCTGCTGGGCGGCATTGCTGCCATCTCTCTGGTGGTTGGCGGTATCGGCATTATGAATATTATGCTGGTGACTGTCACGGAGCGTACCCGAGAAATCGGCATCCGTAAGGCGATCGGTGCCAGCCGTACAACGATTCTGACCCAGTTCTTGATGGAAGCGGTGGTACTGTGCATGATGGGCTGCTGTATGGGGATTTTCCTGTCTTGGGCAATTTTGCAGATCGTATCTACTATTGTGGCAAGTACAGGAATGCGATTTGCTCTGAACGGCGCTGTTGTGGTGATTGCGGTGGTGTTCTGCTTCTTGATCGGCGTGGTTTTCGGCTTGTACCCCGCCAATAAGGCGGCGAAAATGAAGCCCATTGATGCCCTGCATTACGGAGGTTAATGACGAATGGATAAAGCAAAACAACTGAAAGAGTTTCTGATGCTGCGGATTCGGGCAATGGACAGACAGCAAAGAAAACGGGCGATTGCAACCGTTTGTGCAGTGGCATTGGTGATTGCCCTTGCGGTGATGCCTATGCTGGCAGCAAATAACATTGAGGATGACGGGCCCAAGCAAAGTGTTCTGTCCGGGAAAGTTGAGCTTGGCAGCATCACAAAGGAGCTTTATGTTGGCGGCACCCTTACTGAGGATGATGCGGTGGCCATACGTCTGCCCGACGGCGTGAAGATCAAGGAATTTTTGGTAGAAAACTATTCCGCCGTCAAAGAAGGCGATGCACTGGCAAGTGTGGATGTCGTTTCTGTAATGACCGCAATCAGCGGAGTACAGGAGACACTGGATTATTTGAAGGCGGAAATTGAAGCTGCTTCCGACAATACCGTTACCAAGACCGTGACTGCGGCAGCAGGGGGGAAGGTGAAGGCTGTGTATGCCGAAAAGGGCGATGACGTGGCTGCGGTGATGACCGAGCATGGTGCGCTTGCTGTCCTTTCTCTGGATGACATGATGGCGGTGAAAATTGATACAAATGCAAGCCTTTCCGCGGGGGATCGCGTATGGGTAGGCTTTGAAGACGGAACCGAGGTTATCGGCCGCGTAGAATCTGCAATTGATGGAACGGCGGTTATTACCGTGGAAGACGATAATTATCCCATCGGCGCAAAGGTTGTGATTACCGACAGCGATGACAAGAAGCTGGGGGACGGTGACCTGTATGTCCATCACGCATGGAACGCGGTGGCTTACTCGGGGACGGTATCTGCGGTCAATCTCGAGGAAAACGGAACTGTTTCTTCCGGTCAAACCATTTTTACGCTGAAGAACGCAGAGAATTCCTCTGACTTTGAAACCCTCAGTCAGCGGCACAGGGATTACGAAGAACTGATGCTGGAGCTATTCGTGATGTATCAAAATGGGTATATTCCCGCACCTTGTGACGGTGTAGTCAGCGGTGTGGATGGTGAAAGCATTCATCTGCTTGCAGACAGCGGCAGCGAATATACGATTTCCCTTCTTGCCAATGCACCCATTGGGGAAGGAGATGCGGTATATGACAATCATGTGGGGCAGCTGACTGCGGTGACCGCGGGGCAGTGGTCTGTGATGCTGAATCCCCAAAATTGGGGCGATGTGGATTATACTGCCCCTGCAGATGTTTCTTTGGAGCCTGCGGAAATGACCCATGGCCCAATGAATCTGACACCTGTCACCGTGTTTGAATATTCGGAATACGGCTGGCAAGTGGTAACCGAGGAAGTACAAGCGGGAGATATTCTGCTGTTTGCTTCCGATAGCGATGCTTGTGTCTGGGCTGTGCGTTTGGTGAAGCAGGGAAACACGGAGCCCTCACCTACGCCCACGCCCACACCGACACCGTCTCCGTCGGTTCCTCCTGCCGACGGAGATGTCCCCGGCGGTGAAGGGACCGTACCCGGTTCCCAAGGCAATCAGTTTATGCCCGGCGGTCAGACGGCAGGTGCCGTGGGTGGCTTCGGCGGTATGGCACAGGAAACCGAACAGGAGCTGTTTGATTTGGAGGGCACCGACATCCTGTTTGTCACCCCCCAAGACACTGTGACCTTGCTTGTGTCTGTGGATGAATCCGACATCGGTGCCCTCGCTTTGGGGATGGAAGCGGCAGTTACCGTGGATGTGCTCAAGGGTGAACGGTTTGTGGCAGAAATCACCGAGATCGCCGCCACAGGGAGCAATGACGGAGGCAGCAGCAAGTATGCCGTGGAGCTGACCATGGAGCGTGGGGAGAATATGCTGGCGGGACAAAGTGCATCCGCAAGCATTGTGCTGTCCACAAAGGAGAATATACTGCTGGTTCCCGTGGCGGCTCTGGGTGCGGAGGGCGGTCAAGCCCTGCTTTACACAGGCAGGAGCGGAGATGAGCCGAAGGAGCCTGTATATGTGACAACGGGGCTGTCGGATGGGGAAGTCGTGGAGATCACCTCGGGCTTTGCGGAAGGACAGACCTATTACTATTCCTATTACGATACCCCCGCACTGTCGCTGACAGCATAACAGAGCGAAACGAAAAAGAGATACTTGGCACAAAACCAAGTATCTCTTTTAGAGTCTGTCAAAATACTCCTTTGGAGCATTTTGACAGAGATGCCCCCGCTTACGCGATGGGCAAGCAGGTCTGCCGCGCGCATAATTTGTCCGCATTCTGCGAACAAATTCCACACTTGCAGCCCTATTTGTATTTTTCGCTTCGTACATGCCGGCGCGAAAAATGGATTTGACTTTGTTTCGTCCTCACGGACGAAATTCTGCGAAGCATTTTTTGATAGTCTGGAAACGGAAGTCATTTTGACTGCCGTTTTTTCTTGTGTATGGATGCGGTTGTTTTTACAATAATTGGTTTGTTGCTAATATTTCAAACATTAGCTTTGCGCCAATGCGAAAACCGAAATGAAACATCGCTTCTTCCTCATCTGCGGCAATCAGATTCCGCTGTGCTTCCGCCTCAAAAAACAAAGGTTCTTGTTCTTCAGACAAAGAGTTTTGCAATTGGTCAAGGGTCTTGCTGTATTCTTCCACCAATTCCATATGTTCTTTAGTAAGATTTCTTTTATGGGGATTACAGTCCACAAATGCGTTGTATATGCTTTGCAGAATGGTCATAATGGTCTCCTTGTATTTGTGATGCCACAATAATATCACGAATCAGTGATAAAGTCAACATCACGGATATGTGATATTGTAAACTGTCACAGAGGTGATATACAATGGTAAAACGATATCGCTATCCTCGTGTGAGGGACTTGCGTGAGGATGCGGATATGAAGCAAAAAGAAGTCGGTGCGTATTTGGGGCTACAGCAGCATTCTTATCAAAGATACGAATCGGGGGAATTGAATTTGACATTAGACCATGCCATCAGATTGGCGGAGCTGTATCACGTTTCTTTGGACTATCTAACGGAAAACCGTGAACTGATGGAAGAATGAATCGTCCGATCACCAAGGAGTTCCTTGCAAAGTAAGAATTGATATAACGAAACGGCAGTCATTTTGACTGCCGTTTTTTCTTTATAAAAAGCCTCCCCTTCGATAAGGGGAGGTGCCCGAGTCTGCGAGGGCGGAGAGGTCGATTTTTCAATAGTACCTCTCAGTCATTTGCTCGCAAGCTCACAAATGCCAGCTCTCCTTAAAAGGAGAGCCTTTTTCTTTTTTTACTTTGCGTACTCGTCCAGACATTCCTGGATGCGGCTCTGCACCAGCTCTGCCAGCTGATTGGTCTTCATGCCCTTGTATTCCTCGGGCATGATGGGCTTCAGGTAATGCATCTGCACGGTAATGGGCTTGCTGCCCTTTTCATCCAGAACCTTGTAGGTGTCGATCATGCATACGGGCAGGATGGGGCACTTTGCGGTGGTGGCACAGCGGAAGCTGCCGTGGTGGAATTCGCCCATGACGTTGCCGTTCTTGCTGCGGGTGCCCTCGGGATAGATGATGTAGTTGCGCCCTGCCTGAATTTCCTTGGTGACGGTGCGGATGACCTCCAGAGATTGGCGCACGTCGTCGCGGTCCATAGGAAGACCCTTCAGACAGGCGGCGATCTCGCGGATCAGGGGGATATCCTTCAGCTCGATTTTGAACACTGCGGACATGGGATGGTGCATATCCGTCACGATACCCATTACGTCAAACATCCCCTGATGGTTACTGTACATGACAAAGCCGCTTTCGTCGGGGATATTCTCGCGGCCGTGAACCTCCAAGGTCACATTGCCGGCCTTGGATGCCAGCTGCAGGATGTGCTGGATGTGGCGGTACATTTCTTCTTCTGTGTAGTTTTCGGGGTTCTTGGCATACTTGCACAGCTTGCCGTACATAAAGGGGATGCGGTGCAGATTTTTGATCACCATAAGTGCCAAACGATTCATATATTGTCCTCCTGAACGGGGTAAGATTCCCATAATTTCTCCCAATATACCACAGTTTCCTTTCTTTGGCTACAAAAATATGCCCCGCCATAGGTGGGAGGCATAGAATACCTTGCCGCAAGGCAGAATATGGGAGATGAGGAAATTGTTTGGGAAAGTGATCTTGCTTTTGCTGATCGCCGCGGGATTCGCATTGCACAGACCCGCTGTGGAAAGGATCCCCGAGGAACGTAAGGCTGTCATTCGCCGAAACGTAGCCAATGCCACACTGCGAACGGAAACAGAGCTGCCTGTGAATTATCCGGGACATTTTACCGTTCCCGCTGTGGGGGTGGACGTTGCCTGCTATGAAAGCTCCGCTCAGTCGGTGGTGGATGCCCATGACAGCGCAGCCTATTTCTACGCCTGCGGTCATTGGATCATTGCCGACCATGTGCATCAGGGCTTCGGGGCCATCAAAGGCTGCAAGACGGGGGATACGGCATATCTGGAAACAGAGCGGGGGAGGACGGAATATACCTGCGTGGACAGCATTCAAGGCCACAATACGGGGAAGGCACTGACGGACGGGGACTATCAGCCGATCGATGAAATGCACCCCGATACCTTGGTGTGCTACACCTGCAACGGCAATTGGCGCAACGTGACCATTGTATTTTTCGAGTTGAAATAAGACAGGGGACGGGTCCGTGTCTCACGGCACAGCCTAATTTGGAGGCTTTGCGTTTATTGAGACATGGACCTGTACCCTGTCTTATGGGACACAAGGAGATGAAAAGGACAGGGTACAGTTCTGTGTCTCATTTGAAATGCACCTGTTTATTATGACATTCTGCCGTGAGACACAGAACCGTCCCCGTGTCCTGATTCGATTTACTTCGGAATAATAACCTTAAAGCACACCCCACCCTCGCGGTTGTGCACCTCACAGCTGCCGCCGTGGGCAAGGACTGCAGCGCGGACAATGGTCAGTCCCAAGCCTGTGCCGCCGTCTGCCCGATTGCGGGAGCTGTCCACACGGTAGAAGGGCTCAAACAGTCGGGGCAGATGTTCTTCGGGAATGGGCTCGCCGTCGTTGTCAACAGTGATAACCGCATTGCCGTCCTGTTCATATAGCTGCAGCACCACGGTACCGCCCGCAGGGGTGTGCCGCAGAGCATTGGACAGCAGATTGGAAGTGATTTTGTGCAGCAGGGCATCATTGCCGTTTACCTGCAAGTCCGACAATTCTGTTGTCCAAACAATGCCTTTTTGTGCTGCAATGGGTGCGAAGCTCTCCAAGGTCTCACGAATGATGGAGGAAAGCGCCACAGTTTCCATGGCGGGCTTGTTGTGGGAGTCCAGGCGGGACAGGGTCAGCAGTGCAGACACCAGCTCCGCCATGCGGTCGGATTCTTCCAAGACGATGTTCAGATACTCCCCACGCTTGTCGGGGGCAATGTCCTCCATGGCACACTCCGCGTGGGCACGGAGAATGGCAAGGGGCGTTTTCAGCTCATGGGCCGCCGCACGGGTAAAGGCCCGCTCACGCTCCAATTGCTGCTCCACCCTCTCTTGGGCATCGTTGAAGGCTGCCGCAAGGGTGTTCAGCTCGGTGATGTCTCTGTCGGTACGGCATCGACCGTCCGTGCTTTCTCGGCACAGCTGCTCCACGGGGGCGGTAATTTTTTCAGAGAGCTTCGCCGACAAAATCAGCAGCACAATGAGAGTCAGCAGGGCGGTGGAGATGTACAAGCCCCGTTCCTGCCGCATAGCCGCGGGGAGGGTATTGTAATATAAGGCCGCGGAACTAACTTTGCCATCGGGGTCGCTGACTCCCATGGTGAAGAAGTCTCCACCGCCCTTGGTGTATGCTCCGTAGCCGTGGGAATCGTCCAATTCATCCTCTGCACGGACATGGGCTGCACGGTAGGCGTTTAACCTCCGCTCCATGTTTACATAGCCGTCCTTGTGGGTGCCGTCACCTCTATTGCTGTAAGAGGGGAGGAGAACGCTCGCAATGTCGATATAGCGGAAATCCCAAGTCTGTCCCGCTCCTTCAGTCGTGGTTTCCACCATGGTCTCCACAGTGCCGTTCGGGGAGACAATTTCAATTTTTTGAATGTCAATGCGGTGTCCGGGGTGTTCGATGCCTGTAATTCTGGCGTAAGTGCCGTCTGCGATGGCATCATAAGCGGAAAGATCCTCATCTAAGGGGTACATGGTATAGTCCCAGCCTTTGCGGTGGTCAATGAGCCAATTGGTGAGTCGAATTTGTCCTGCATCGTCCAATCCTTGGTCGAAGAAGAAATACCATCGGTCGCCTATATCAATGCCATCTTGGTGTCCGTAGCCCCATGTGAGCTGACTGCGGATATAGTCCATATTGTGGGTGCGCATGATAATGGCTACACCGCCATCCATACTGTTCACTTGACCCAAGGTAAGGGCGCTGATGTTGTTGATGAGAATGTTGTCTGCTTCCGCCCCCAAACCGCTGTCTATGTTGCGTTTGTAATACTCTCGGTATTCTTCGATGGTGGTTCGGATGTTTTGGGCATTTAGTTTTGCGGTGGTCTTCAGCTCCTTACAAGTACCGCTTGTCAGAAGAACCATCGTTCCAAGCCACAGCAGGAAAAATGTCAATGCCAGTGGATGCAAAAGATGCTTGCGCAGGGATTTTGCGTTCATGTTCAGACCTCCTCCATCTTATAGCCTGCCTTGTACAGGGTCTTGATTTGGCTGCCTGCCTCGCCCAGTGCGGCGCGGAGACTGCGGATGCGCACATCCACGGCGCGGTCGTCGCCGTCGAAGTCCATGCCCCACACCTTATCCAGCAACTGCTCACGGGTGAGTACCTGCCCACGGTTGCGCATGAGGCACAGCAGCAGGTCAAATTCTCTTGGGGAGAGCCTGCACTCACTTCCACTGACTGTGCACAGGCGGCGGTTGGTGTCAAGGGAGATGCTGCCGCAGGTCAGCACACCGGAAGCATTCCCGCCGCGGCGCATGAGGGCGCGGGTCTTGGCCAGCAGCACCGCCAACGAACAGGGCTTGGTCACATAGTCGTCGCCGCCTAAGGCATAGCCCTTGAGAGTGTCCTCCTCGCTGCCCAAAGCGGTGAGGAACAGGATGGGCACGCTGCTTGTTTTTCGGATGGCCCTGCATACGCCGAAGCCGTCCAACTTGGGCATCATAATGTCCAGCAGAATGGCGTCATAGTCGTTGTCCCGCATCAGATCGAGAGCCTCCTCACCGTTACGGGCCATGTCACAGCACAGTCCGTGGGCGGTGAAATAGTCGGCGATGATATCCCGCATACGGGCTTCGTCTTCTACAATCAAAACGGTTTCCATGAGATTGTCCCTCCTTTCACTGTGAGGATACCACACAGATGTGTTGAAATGATGTTGAATTCTATTATAGCATAAAAAGAAGCCATGACTGATGTCATGGCTGAAATGTTTGTCATCCTGAGCGTCAGCGAAGGATCTCAAGGGCGTTACCAAGCTGATGGCAAAAGGCATTTACACCGTCCTTAGCGTTGAGATCCTTCACTGCGCTGCGCTTCGTTCAGGATGACAAAGTGCGGTGGTTTCATTATAATCTCCCGATCAGCTCACCGCCGTTGTCCTTCAGCCATTTGCGGTGCAGCTTATAATCGGGACACACCCGCTCCACCTGCGCCCAGAATTTGGGGGAGTGGTTCATTTCGATTCTGTGGCACAACTCGTGTACCACCACATAGTTCCGCACTTCCTCGGGGCACAGCATCAGCAGACAGTTGAAGTTCAGATTGCTCTTGGAGGAGCAGGAGCCCCAGCGGCTGCGCTGATTGCGGATGGTGATCCTGCCATAGGTCACACCCACCATGGGGGCAAAGTGCCTGACACGTTGGGGGATGTCCGCCAGTGCCGCATCGGCCAATTTACGGATCTCCTCATGGGTGAAGGGTTCCGACTCCGAGCACTGTTCGGCTTTGTTCACATGCTTTTCAATCCAAGCCGACTTTTCTGCCAGAAATGTTTCGATGTCCTTCAGCGGCATTTTCAGAGGAGCACGGACGATGACAGTGCCGTCGGCCTTGATCTGCAGGGCAAGGGTTTTCCGTGCCGAGCGAATCAGGGTGTATTGAAACTCCATCTCACAGCTCCCTTTTCTCGGGCAGAGTAGGCCAATATTTTGGCATTTTCGGCAAGGCTTTCACTATGTTCGTGCCCTTGTAGCAGATGAGTGTAAGGTCGCGATCGGTGAAAGAGGTTTTAATGTTTTTCATTACAGAGCCGTCTGGGGCAGCGTTTTCGGGATATACGTAATAGAAGCGGTTTCCGTTTGTTTCTTGCATGACGATGCAAACGATGAAGTTTATTCGGTGTACGTCTTTGAGGGATACGTCTTTGAATAGAAATGAAACTTTTTTACAATGAATGGATACAGGTTCTTCGGTGTCGCAGGGAATTTTGCCCAGTTCCCGTTGGATGCGTAAGCTGCGAATGAACAGGGCGAGGCAGAAAATCCAGATGCAAAATAAAAATAAAAAACCCACATATAGACCGAAGGGGTCGGAGTCAGGTCCTTCACTCCAATAGAATGCAAGCGGAACGAATACAAAAAAGGAAAAGATGATTGATGTAATACCATATTCGGTTGTGGCGGCTTTGATTGTCTGTTTCTGGGATTCTAACGGAGAATGGTTAGGTTGATTGTTTTGTTTTTGCGCGTGACCTTTGCGGGATTTTACCGACATTTCGTTTACCTCCCCAATGAAATCATTTTATTACAGCTCCACCACAGTCACGTCGTGTCCCGTGTGGGGCAGGAATACCTGCAGCAGGTCTGCGGTCTTGATGCGGAGGCTGCCGTCGTTTTTGCAGGGGTGACAGCCGAACCACTCCGCTTCATAGACCTCCTTGTCCATGAGCAGCTTCACCTGATGCTCCGTGTCGTTCATAAGCCCCAGCACACTGGCGGAGCCGGGGGTGCAGCCCAGCAGCCGTTCCATATCCGACCCGGGGGCAAAGGACAGACGGGAGGAACCGATCTGCTTGTTGAGGTTCTTGGTCACAAAGGGCTTGTCCTCGGGCATGGTCAGCAGATAAAAGGCGGTTTTCTGGCGGTTGCACAGCACCAGATTCTTGCAGATACGTATGCCCAGCACGTCGGAGATGACCGCACAGTCGGCCATGGTGTCGGCAATGTCATGCTCCACACGGGTGTAGGGAATGCGGAGGGCATCCGGCAGGGCAAAGGCTGCGGTCTCGGCGGGGCAGCGTTCCTCGGTGGGGGCCTTGGTGTATATTTCGGAAATCCACATGGTAGTTGTCTCCTGTTGTTGATGTATAGGACACATCTTATCACTTTGCGGAGAAGATTGCAAATGCAAACACAGAATAAAAACCGCTCGAATCATTACCGAGTGGAAGCAGTCTGCTGCGCTTTCAGTTCGTATTTCTTTTTCAGCTTTTTTCGGGCGCGGGAGAGGGCAGTGCGGACGTGATTGGGTGAGATTCCCAAATCTTCCGCGATCTCCTTTACGGGCTTTTCAAGGATATATCTGGCTTCCAAAAGATAGATGCTTTTGCTGTCCAAGGTTTTCCACGCAGCATATAAGATACGGTATTCTTCCTTCCGAACCACAAAGTCTTCGGGCGTATTTCCGTTAGGATCCACATCGTCCTGCTCTTGGAATTCAAACTCAAACTCCGCAATACGATTACTCTTTTTCAAAAAGTTGATAGAGGTATTGCGGCAGACTGCCATGATATAGGCAGAACGCCTTTTCGACTCCTTTTTCTGCAGATCCTGCAGTTTGTGAATGAGCTTTTCCAAAACCGTTTGCAGGATATCGTTCGCGTCATCCGGGTTCTTGATGTACTTGTTGATTTCCCAGTACATCAGATGTTCATGCTCCAGATAGAGCATGGTCATGTATTCCCTGTCTTCGGGAGATTCGATTGCGAGGATAATCAGTGGAATCATCGGTTACGACCGCCATTCATGGTAGTTTTTCCTGTAATGTCTGCGTAGATAAATCACAGTTGCAAGTATTCTACCATGATAACACATTTTCGTAAATATAGAGAATTCCATAGGTTTTACAGCGACAAATGCTTGCAAATGTGATAAAATGGAGAAAATCGTGAAAAAGGTGGGCATATGGCAACTCGAAAGGAATTACTGGAACAATATGAAGATGCGCAGTTTGCGCTGCTGATGGATGAGATTATGGAGCTGCAGGGGGAGGAGCTGCGGGAGCGCAGTCGGCAGCTGAAAAATGACCCCGCCGCGGCGGTACCGCCCGAGGTGCGGCAGCGGAGCATAGAGACCATCCGCACTGCCTATGAGGAGCGGGAGCGCGGTCGGAAGCGCCACCGCATCAAAACCATGGTGCGCACCCTGCTGATCGCCGCCGTTGCAGCCACCCTGCTGCTGGGCAGCGTCAGTGCGGATTTCCGTATGGCAGCAAAGAACTTTATCTATGAGCTCACCGAGCTGGCGGCGGAACTGATGTTTGTCTTTGAAGATGACAGCGCGGAAACCCACGACGGGGAAATCATCATGGGATACTTTATCCCCGCCTTGCCCGATGCGTTTGAGTTGATTGGCAGCGGAGACAATGTCAATTCAGCATGGCGAAAGTACAAAAGCGATGATGGATTTGTGATGATCAACATTGCTTGGGATGACGGGAATGGCTTTACTTACAGTACTGATGCAGAGCATTCAGAAACACGTAACGAACGCATTAATCAGTTTGATGTTTTAGTGATTGAAAGTGAAACCAGAGTTCAGCTTATCTTAAGTGATGCAGCGGAACAAAAACATATTGAAATCACAAGTAATGTACTTTCTTACGACTACTTAAAAAAATATGTGTCGGGAATAAAAAATAATTAAAATATATTGTTGCGCTTTTGCATTTTCGTTGTCTTCTGTTCCGGATGGCTATATTCGGAACAAAGAGGTGAGATGATGAGAAAAACGCTTGCGGCGATATTGACCTTTGTATTACTGCTTCAAACATTGCTGCTGCCGGTTTGCGCGGCGGAACAGCCTGTGGTTCAGCCGCGATATCTGGATATTTATTCCTTTATTATTGATTTGGATATTTCTTCCGGAGGAACGGCGACCTGCGAAGCTTCTGTGAAAACCACTACACAGACCAACACCATAAAGCTATATATGCAGCTGGAGCAGTATGACGACGGACGCTGGCGCATAGAGAAGGAATGGTCGGGAGACTACGGTTCCGAGGCGGATATGACCAAATATCGGGCGATACCTTCCGGTTATTATTACCGCGTGTTTGTATCTGCCGCGGTTTATGACGAAGACGGAAACCCCGTGGAAACCGTGGGCCGTTATTCCGGAGAAGTCTACTACTGATCAATTCAACATTCAATTCAAACTGATATAAAACATAAGAAACAAACCAATTGATGAAATAGCCATCCCAACCACGGGGCATCCTCATAAATGCCCCGTGGTGCAGTCTGTCAAAAATAAAAATCTATATGTGACAGAGGAAGGAATAACGGAGATTCGCCTCACCGAAACATCGGTGGGAAAACCGAAATGTCGGTGTGTGCAATGTCGAATTTTCTGTTATTCTGTAGAAGAAGGGAGAGGGTATTTATGAAAAGAGAAAATCATTTGGCTGAAAACCTCAGAGCCTACCAGAAAATGAGAGGCTGCACTCAGGCGGAGTTTTCCGCAGAGCTGGGTGTGCCCACATCCACCTTGCAGACCATGCTGTACAGCGGGAATACCACATTGGAAACGCTGCTGCATCTGGCGGATGCCATGGACATTTCACTGGACGAGCTGGTGCTGTGTCGGCAAAGTCCGGAGGTACACAAGCGGATACGACAGCTGATGCAGGAATTTGCCTGGTACTCGGAAATGACCGAGGAGCGGCAGCAGGCGGTGTGGTATCATATATGCGAGTTGGTACGACTTGTGAAAACGTATGAGGGATAAGCGGGTGTGTAGGATCGTGGAAAAGGAAACGGCTGAAATTTATAATACATTGCTTCGCCTCGGGATTACTGCAAAGTACAGAGGCTTTTTTTATGCCTCTTATGCCATTTCAATTGCGGCAAAGCAGCCGGAAAGACTCTTGATGGTCACCAAATGGCTGTACCCCGATGTGGCAAAGAGATTTGATACCACGTGGATCTGCGTGGAACGGAATATCCGCACGGTGGCGGATGTAGCATGGAAGACGAACCGACCATATCTGGAAGAAATGGCGCACATTCCATTGACCAAGAAACCAACCTCCACAGAATTTTTGGGAATTCTGGTGAGTTACATATCCTCCAATGCGGCGGCGTGACCCCCGCGGAGAGGGATTGATATAAAAACACAGAATAAAGCGCACATAGCAAGACACCGGTGGGAGTATTCCCATCGGTGTTACAGCGTGTCAAAGAATGGGAAATGCATAGATGACAAGCCCCTCCTTATGGTCGGAGGGGCTTCCCTTTTTTGACTGTCGGCAAAGCTTTTCACATAGGGTGTGAGTGCTTGGCTTATTTAAATTCCACGAGTACATCATATCGGTGGTCAATTGCTTTGATGATGGGCTCGTAGATTTTTTTAACGGCTTTCAGTGCCGCAGCATCTGCCATCTGCGCATTATCGGGTGTATTAAGTGCCTGATTGAGCTGTTCGACCAATCCCGTTTCAACAGAATTGAAATCCTCTACGGTCATCTTTATTTTTCCGAATGCAAGCAGACTTTTGTTGACTTCATCGATAATCACCTGATTGGGGTCGATGCTCACAGTTTCCAAACGTGCGTGATTGATTTTGATTGTTACGGTTTTCTTCTCTTTGTCCTGTACAATATCGGCTTTTGTCAGCTCGTCCAAATCGACAACGAAGTAACCCTTTCCTTTATAAGTGACGGTTTGCGTCTTTTTCATGAAGTCAAAATCCAATTTCTTTATAAGAGAATCGGTTAACTGTGTGGAGACTTCGGTTTCCTGTTCACCGACAATCAGTTTTCTGTTCTCATCAACTTCTGACAAAAGCACATCGGAAAAACTGACCTCCACCTTGCTGTTCTCCAGATAGATTGTATTTAAATCGATTTCTTCAATACCGTCATCGATTACCGGTTGTGCCGGGGTTGTGCGATATACAAAGCCAAAAATTATGACGAGTGCCAATACAGCGACGAGTGCCCATACAACGATGCTCAGCGGAATGTTCTTGTTTTTCATGGCATCAATCTCCTATCATAAGAAGCTCTTCCGCTTCTTCCAACAGCGCGTCACTGTCATCGTTATTGCCTCTGATTCTTTCTCGAATGACCTTTACCTGCTGTGCGGGCACCATAATATGGAAGGTTTCATTCAATACCCATCTGAGGAATACGAAGGTCACGATGGGCATTACGATCGTTTTCAGAAGCATGATTGCAATTGCATACATGCACTTGGTGATCATGTTCCGGAAATACTGCATGAGGTCTGTGACGCCCTGAATTGCGGTAGAGAAAAGGCCGGACAGTTTGTCGAAAATCGTTTGATCGCTTTCATCACTGACCATTGCCAGATTTAATTTTTCCGCACCGTCATCGGTCTCCGCAATTGTTTCTTCAACGTATGTATTGAGGTCAGCAGCTACGACGTCGGTAATAAGAGTGCTGCAGGGGACTGCCAATGCAACTGCCAGACCGAGAATGCATAGACGTGCAGCAAGTGTTCTGAACGCTTCACGCCGGGTGAGAATGGCAATGATGCACAATGCACAGGCGATCGGAACCGCAATGGAAAATGCGAATTTGAATCCGAATATAAGCAGCAGCTTTTCGATCAGCAGCATGACAAGAATCAACGCAAAGAAGATATTCAAGTCAGTGAGTGCCTCTGCATAGGAAGAGCCGAAATCGTCTGGCAGCGCAGAAATTGCCAAGGATGCAGACAGCGTTGCGGTCTCGAACGCCAAAACGGTTTTGTTGTTCTGTTCAACCTGTTCCATGGAATACTGAATGTAATCGGTTTCGGGAATCCAGTTGGACATGAAGAAGAACGAGAATGCAGCTAAGATCAGTAGGGCCAAGATTTTGATTGAAAGCTTGGCGTGTTTTGTAGATAACATATCGATTATCCCTCCAATGTTTAGTCTCTAAGAGCGTTTGCAAATTTCGCGAATCTTACAGCCGAAAGATATACGCTTCTATATACTTACGGAGATTATATCATTCAATTGGGTAAAATACCATGCAATATATGAGAATGTATTGTATAATGAATTTAAAAGCGTATGTTTTAGATGCATGATATAATTTAATTGCAAGAAGCATATTTGAAACAAGGAGAAACTATACGATGAAAAAATTATTATTCGTATGCCACGGGAATATTTGCCGCAGTCCCATGGCGGAGTATGTGATGAAGGATCTGGTGGCGAAGGCGGGGCGGAGCCATGAATTCGAGATCGCTTCCGCGGCGACCAGCACCGAGGAAATCGGCAATCCCGTGTATCCTCCCGCCCGCAGAAAGCTGGCAGAGCATGGGATCCGCTGCGAGGGTCACAGTGCCCGTCAGCTGCGAAAAGCCGACTACGGCAAATATGACCTGCTCATCGGTATGGATGAGGCCAATCGCCGCAATATGAAGCGAATGTGCGGCGGGGATCCCGATGGCAAGATCAGCCTGCTGCTGGATCATGTGCCGCGGGGCGGGGAGGTTGCCGATCCTTGGTACACCGGCAATTTCGAGGCTACTTGGCGGGATGTGCTGGAGGGCTGTACCGCACTGCTGGAAAAGCTGTGATGGCGAAAGACAAACATCTCTCCCCCCGTCTTTTGCCTTCGGCATAGTCCACGCCTCCTTCATTAGAGGGAGGTGAGAATGGGAGCGCTTTGAGGACACCCGCAAGGGGCGTCCCTACGAATGGTGCGGCAACGTAGGGTGGATACCGCAAAACAGTACCGTGGGGCGGTAAAAGAATATTTGCAATGTGGGGCCGAGTTACACTTTCCCCCGAGGGAAGGGGTGGCCTCTTACGCACAATCCCTATTCTTTGACAAACGCACACCCCTGTCACTTTGCTTGTGACAGGGGTGCGAGTCTGTCAAAATACTCCTACGGAGCATTTTGACAGAGAAGCCCCCGCTTCCGCGATGGGCAAGCAGGTCTGCGGCGCGCATAATTTGTCCGCATTCAGCGAACAAATTCCACACTTGCAGCCCTATTTGTATTTTTCGCTTCGTACATGCCGGCGCGAAAAACAGATTTGACTTTGTTTCGTCCTTATGGACGAAATTCTGCGAAGCGTTTTTTGACAGTCTCACACCCCTGCCACTTTGCTTGTGACAGGGGTGCGTTTTGTTTATTTGGGTCTTCCCTTGGGGAACTCTCTGTTCATCTGCGCCTGCAGGGATGCACGGCGTTTTTCCGCTTCCTTGCGGTTGCGGGCGGCTTGTCCGAACATACCGCTGTTGGTCATAATGATATAGTCCTGCCGAGCGATATCGTCGTACAGGGCATCGTATCGCTTTCGCAGGGCGGCGGTCTCTCTGCGCTTTTGCCGCATGAGCTCCGTTTCGGGGGGCTTTTCCGCTTCCTTGACCTTTTTCTGTGCCTTTGCTTCCTCTGTGCGGCGGAGCATTTCGGCGGCTTCCTTCTCTATGCGCAGCCGCTCCGCTTCCTCTGCTTCCCGCTGCCGACGTTCCGCTTCTTCCGCTTCACGGCGGAGCCGTTCTGTCTCTGCAACATCCAACCACAATTCCTCAATGCTGTCCTCGGAGGGGGAGGCGGGGGCTTCCGTGGGCTCCGCGTCCACAAAACGACAGGGGATCCCCAGCTGTGCAAAGTAGGTGTGGGCATAGCTGCCTTCCACTACAGTGGCTTCGGCTAAATTCTCACAGCCCTTGAAGCAGCCCTCTCCGATCTCCGTGACCGTGTGGGGGACAGTGATACCCAGGATATCCGAACGCTTGCCAAAGGCAAAGCTGCTGATTTCCGTGACGGTGGAGGGAATCTCTACGTGAGAGGCGGTGCCGCTGTAGCTGCTGAGCACACCGTCGATGATGAGCCAATCATCCAAAACGGCCTTTCGCTTGGGCAGCTTGGGCGCAGGTGCGGGGGCTTTCTTGGGGGCTGCGGAGCGCTTATGGATGCTTAGGTTGGGACAGCCCATGAAGGCTTCCTCGCCTATGGCTGTGCTTTCGTGAAGGGAAATGCTTTCCAGACGAACGCAGTCCCGAAATGCCAGCTTACCGATAGACTTCACGCTGTCGGGGAGGCTGATGCTTGTAAGAGCGGTGCAGCTGCGGAAGCTGCTTTCGCCGATGGCTGTGACGCCCTCGGGGATCTGAATGTCTCTGAGCTCGTAGCAGTCCCGAAATGCGGAGCTGCACAGCTCGGTGACCGTTTGAGGAAGTACCATGCTTGTGAGGCTTGCGCAGTCCTTAAAGGTCCATTTTTCGATGGCAGTGACGCCTTCGGGGATGGTGATGCCTGTCAGAGAAGCGCAGCCTTCAAAGGCGGCAAAGCGAATGACGGTGACTGTGTCGGGCATATGCACCCGTTCCAGTCTGCGGCAGCCCTCAAAGGCGGAGGGGCCCAGCTCTGTGACCCCATGGGGGATGGTGACGGATCTCAGGAACCCGCAGCCCGCGAAGGCGGAATCGCCGATGGCGGTGATGCCCTCGGGAATGGTCACATGGGACTCGCTGCCGTGGTATTTGATGTATGTGCTGCCGTCGATCTCATGGGCGGCAGGGAGATTTTCGTTGGCGGACACAGGGCACACCTCCGTTTCCGCTAATGATGGAGTATGGGTTCAGTATACAACCGATTGGAGTCGGGCGCAAGACGGAAATAAGCTGATATGTACGGACTTGCAGTTTACCATAGGATGCGTTAGAATGTAGGAGAGGTGAGCCCTATGAAATTTAGACAAAACGCAAGTTCCTACATAGAGAGAAATATATTTTGCGGCATGATGCTTGTGATTGGTTTTGTGTTGCCGGCTGCACATGGCAGCATAGGCCTTGCAGTGGCTGCGGCACTGCTGATGGGGGCAGCTATGGTGATGGGGATTCTTGCGGATAAAGAATACATAAGCATGGATGAACAGGGCATTGTATGCAGCAGAGGGGAACAGGTGCTGTGGCAGTTTGCGTGGGATGAGATCGCCGAGCTGCGATATGGCAGAAAAAATCGCAGGGCGGTTGTGGAAATCGTGCTGAAGGATGGCGTGCTGCACCCGCTTAGCGGCATTTCGATTCACGCACTGTATTTTGAATTTTGCGGCGCAGCGAAAAAGGCAATGGATACGTATTATCGTTGAGAACGCTGTAAGGACACCCGCAAGGGGCGTCCCTACGAATGGTGCAAAACGTATGTTGCACTCCCCAAAAGCGTTACCGTGGGGCGGTGAAACAACAAGCATAACGTCTGTACGAACTGAAAAACCCCACTCCGATCGGAGTGGGGTTAAGATGTTTTAGGAAAGAATTACTTCTTCATTTCGGTGGAACCGTCGATGGAGATCATGCCCTTGTGCTTGCCTTCAACGAACATGTTTTCGGTGACGAAGTACTTGCCGTCCTTGATACGACGCCAGTTTTCTTCGTAGATACGCTTGTAGCCGATCTTGTAGATCTTCCAAACGCCGTCGATCTTGACATAGTCGATGTCATAGATAGCGGTGCCGCGGATGTTCATGGAGTAGGGAACGATGATCAGGTAGTCGTGCAGGTACCACTTGCCGTGTGCGGTCATGCAGTCGTCAGCAACTTCGATTTCGGGGGTATGGCCGTTGTGCTGGGAGATCTGGTTGGTGGAATTCATTTCTCTTTCGTAGAATTCACGCAGACCGCCTTCACCTGCATAGTGGGTGAATACCAGACGACCGTCGGAGAATGCGGTGTCGATTTCGGGAGCGAAAACTTCTGCCATTTCGTCCCATGCCTTGGTGTCCAGGCAGCGGTAGTACTTGCCCTGCAGCTTCTGGATTTCAGCAATAGCTTCCAGCTTTTCGATTCTCTTCATCAGGTTTTCCATGTGTAATTGTCCTCCTTATAAAATATTCCGATTTCGGATTCGTAGTCGGAACAGTTATTACGACGTACTGCGTGTATTATACCATATTGCCGTTTTTATCACAAGCACAGCGGGAAAATTTGGTTTCACAAAAAAGTGGTCAAATTTTCGTTATTTGGCACAAAAACCCACGGTTTCCGCTGTGATACGTTGCTGTATTAAATTGCTGAATCTGCTAGACAAAAACAAACCCGAGCTGAAATCAGCTCGGATCTGCGGTGGGTGTTAGAATTGTTCAGGCGGTAGGACAAAAACTCTCTGCTCTTAACGAGAATGATCCACTTGTCTTAAAGTTGTTTATAATACTTGTCTAACTTAGCATACAATTCGTCAATAAGATTTTTTTGGTAAAATATGGGGAAATATCCTTTGCTTTTATAATGACCAACAAAACTATTACATAATATTGAATTAGAATCTGTATAAACAATGATGTAATTACCTCTTCCATCTACACCATGATAACCGTGCATATAACCTTCCAATTCCATTATTTTTATCCTTTTTATTTCAGAATAAAGAATTATTCTCCATATTTTGCCGGAATGGTTTGTGATTATAATCCTATCGTCTAAAAACATAGAATAGGAGCGTGAAATTTTATATACAGGTATAATCAAATATAACGCATATAGAGAAATAAATATGAAAATCCCGGAAAAAATGTAACATGCAGTTAACGGAAAGCTTCCGGACAGTGTGAGAAAACAGAATAAAATCGGAAAAGTCAACACTGCTATTGCATATTTAGCAAGTCTAATAATCCCATTTTTTAAATTAGGGTGGACAATTGAATACATAATCCCCTCTTTTTTGCGCATTTACAATCCCACTTTCTGTAATGTTCGACTATCTTAAAGCCTGCGGAAGTCAATTCATTTCGCAAATTCTGTGACAAACCTTGAATGTTGGATGCTGCACGGTGATTTTTACACAATACACTTTTTCCGGTAGCGACTCGAACTGATGCTTAGGCAGCAATAGATGCATAGCATTACAATGAGAATTATCGTTAGCGGAAAATGAATCATATAGTTCTTCCAGTAATCGTCATGCAAATGCTTATTTACAAGAGATAGTAAAACTACAAAATCGTATATGTAATAGCAAAGTGAACATAACGGAAGCAGCAATTTTTGCCTATAAACAGCCAGCGCCGATACATACAGCATTATGCAAATTAGCAAAGGGAACAATAGCAACCAATAAATTTTTACGACATAAGCAAAAAACACAATTCTCACTGCCGAAAACAGACTAAAGGGAATAAAATTTGGCACCCAATAAAGTATAATAACATTAATGAAAGATACTGTAGCGGAAATGCATAGAAAAATGATAAGCCATCGCTCAATTGATTTTTTCATCTTATCAACAAACCTTTCTTAAAGCCGACACAATCACACTTTCGTAAAAACTCCAAACACGCCTGTTATGCTTCAAATTATATCAAAGCGGTGGACATCTGTACAGCGTACGAAAGTAAATGAATTGTAAATTCGTACCGCAGCAAAAACACCCCCAAGCAAAAGCTTGGGGGTGTCAGACTGTCGACAAAGCTCGGTTTACGTCTGTGTGCTGTGTAGATTTAGCGGTATGCACCAATTCAGAGAGTACCTCCCTCTGATGAGGGAGGCAAGGGGAAAGACCGTTCTTTTTCACTTATCTCAGGGGGATGGGGTTGTCGTAGGAGAAGGCGGCCTGACTGATGCCGGAGCGGATGTGCTCGTTCATGGTGGAGCGAGCCAGATCGGGCATATGCATCTTGATGGCAGAGACGATGGCGGCGTGCTGGTGGACGATCTTGTCCGACCAGGGGTTTGCCTTGTCGGTATCGATGAACTCGGTGTAGTAGTTCTGGTAGCGGGTCAGAGCGGGCAGCAGCTGATTGTAGCAGTCGATGAGATACTTATTGCCGCAGTGCTCCATAATGAGCTTGTGGAAGGGCAGCTCCACTGCCTTCAAAGCCTCCTTGTCCCGACGCTGGAAGGCACGCTTATAGTCGGAGGCATAGTTCTCCAGCAGGCTGATGAGCTCGAAGGATGCAGTCTCGGCGCACAGATAGGCGGCCTCGGACTCGATGGCGGCACGGGCATTGTACAGCTCAATAAGCTCGCTCATGGTCAGGGGGGATACATAGTAGCCGCTGGCGTTGGGGCGCACCTCCACAAAGCCGATGCTCACCAGCTTGTTGATGGCCTCGGTGACGGGGGTACGGGAAATGCCCAGCTCCTTGGAGATGTTGTTAATGTTCAGCTTGGTTGCGGGGACCAGATTGAGAGATACGATCTCGTCAAACAGCAGATCGGCTACCACGTCACCCAACTTGGCAAAGGGGTTTTTGTCCAGGCGTTCCTGGAGAAGCTGCTGATTCATGGGGCTCTCCTTTGAATATGCTAAAAGTTTGGGATAGTATAAGTGTATCACAGGAAGCGCTGTTTGCAAGAATTGTTAAATTTTATATTAGACGGTTTTTGCAGCGTGGATTTGTGGAAAAGAAACAAATGCAGAATGGGCGCTTGCGCGAAAAAGATATGTGTAGAAAGATGCAAAAATGCTGAAACGCAGAGGAAAATGTCGAAAATGGGTGCATTGGCTCATGCAGAGACGCGGGAAAATACTTCTTTCCTTTTTGGGATAGATTTGATACAATATTAACAAGAAAATTATAGCCTGACAAATATAATTCGAACCCGTTTTTGAGAGCATATGCTTTGCTGTTGCTGCGTTGTCGGCTTTTGAAGGGCGGCAGCCCGTCTGCAAGCCGACGCCTTGCACTACCTTTGCATATGTACTCAAAAATCTTCGACTCCAAGGGGGAGGAACTGTTGACAGGCGAAATGAATGGTGCAGGTGGGCCGGTGCCCATCGAAGAATAAAATGAAGCCTGATGGTAAACACCGCATGGAGCGGATTCGCATTACATTTGTCAGGCTACCCGAAAGGAGTTTTACACATGAAGGAACTGCAGAAGCTTTTGGCAAAAGAGGCCATCCGCGACCAGATTTTTAACTACTGCCGCGCGTTGGACCGCATCGATAACGAGCTGGGCTACACCATCTTCTCCGACGATGCCGAAGTTGACTACGGCCCCACCTATAGGGGCAGCGGTCGGGGCTTCATCGACATGATGCTGGATCAGCACAGAAACATGATCTCCACCCACCACATGATGACCAACATCCTCATCAAGCTCAACGACGACTGCACCAAGGCTGCCAGCGAAACCTATATGTACGCAGCCTGCAAGTACAAGAATCGCAAGGGTCAGGCTTCTTTCACTGTGGAAGCTCGCTGCCGCGATATCGACAAGTGGGAGCTGCGTGACGGCAAGTGGGTCATCGTCAAGCGTGTGGTTGCGGGGGACAACACCTTCCTGCTGACTCCCATGCAGTACACCGATGACTACAACAACGGCAGAGACACCGTGCGTGACCCCTCCTACGACTTCTTTGCGGAGATCTAAATCGCGAGGAATATACGGTCCCCTCTCCTTTTGGAGAGGGGATTTTTGCGGGGATTGGATATGGGGACGATTGCTATGGCGTGGCATCGTCCCCGTTGGTCTGTTGCGCAACGAGGGGATTCGCTCCACTCCACAGCTCCTCGTTCCTCGTCGCTGTTCCGGTCGGAATGACAGACCTTTTTGAGAAAGGCTCCGGTTCCTATGTCTCGCGGTGGGAGCAGGAGAAACAATGTAACTTTGTTACGGTACGGTATTGACGGATGGGGTATAATAGTATCAAACCAATCAAAGGAGCGATGACGATGCAATATGTGATTTCCTTTTTGGAAGGGGTCATTACCTTTATATCCCCCTGTCTCCTACCCATGCTGCCTATCTATATTTCTTATTTTGCAGGAGGCGGCGAACGGAGCACCAAGAAAACCCTGACCACCGCTCTGGGCTTTGTGCTGGGCTTTACGGTGCTGTTTGTGGCTATGGGTGCTCTGGCAGGGACTCTGGGCAGCTTTCTGACCCGATACCGCACGGCGGTGAACGTTGTCAGCGGTGCTGTGGTGATTTTGTTCGGTCTGAACTTTTTGGGCGTACTGAACCTGAACCTGTTCCAAGGAATGCGGGGCAGTATGGACACCAAGGACATGAGCTTTTTCTCCGCTGTGCTGTTCGGCATGATCTTCTCCGTGGGCTGGACTCCCTGTGTGGGTGCCTTTTTGGGCTCCGCGCTGATGCTGGCCTCCCAGCAGGGCAGCACCCTTGTGGGCATGGGGATGCTGCTGTGCTACTCTCTGGGGCTGGGGGTGCCCTTCCTCATGAGCGCGGTGCTCATTGACCAAATGAAGAGCGCGTTCGATTTTATCAAGCGTAATTACGATACCGTGAACCGCATTTGCGGGGGCTTCCTGATCCTTATGGGCATTGCCATGATGACGGGGCTCATGGGGCGGTTCCTTGCGATTTTGAGCTGAGGTGATGACTATGAACAACAAAAAGAGCTTTTTTATCATTTTGCTGGTGTTTGCGGTGATCTTGGGGGCTGCGGGACTGCTGTATAGCCAATACGGGGATATGCCCGTGCCCGACAGCCTTGCGGTGCAGACCACGCCTCCCCCCGCCCAAGAGGGTGAGGAGACTGCGGAGCTTCATGCCGCACCGGACTTTACCGTATATGACGGCGAGGGCAATGGGGTGCATTTGTCGGACTTCAAGGGCAAGCCCGTGGTGCTGAATTTCTGGGCAAGCTGGTGCGGTCCCTGCAAAATGGAAATGCCCGACTTTGAGGCCAAGTACAAGGAACTGGAGGGAGACGTGGTGTTTATGATGGTCAATGCTACCGACGGAGGCAGAGAGACTGTGGACACCGCCAAGGCCTTCATTACCGACAGCGGCTACAGCTTCCCCGTGTACTACGATACGGAGTACAGCGCCATCTATGCCTATGGAGTCAATGCCTTTCCCACTACCTATTTCATTGACGCCGACGGCAATCTGGTTGCCTACGGGCAGGGTGCCATGAGCGGCGAGACCCTGCAGACGGGCATCGATATGATTTTTGCGGGATAAGCGCACCACACGAAAATGATCCACCGCCGTAGGGAGCGTCGTCCCCGACGCTCCGTAATCTCCGTAGTCAAACACTCTGCCATGTTATGTCTATAGGCAATTTTTCCACTGCGCCTCGGAGCGTCGGGGACGCCCCTCCCCACGAAAAGCAATGCCGTGGGGCGGTTGTAAGCCCAAAGATGAAAATAATTTGTGAACGGGGGAACTATATTGCGGTTCCTCCGTCTTTTTATATAACGGCCAAAAAATAACCCTTGCAATTGTGCATTTGGTCGTATATAATCTCACTTGCTGTGCCATAACAGACAGAGAATTTCCCGCTTGTGGAAGATCGGCACCGCAGGAAAAACGAATGAAAAGGAGACTATGATAATGAAAAAGATGATCACTCTGGCTCTGGCAGCCATGATGCTGCTGACTATGGTTGCTTGCGGCGGCAATGACAGCGGCGCAGCCAAGGGCGGCTTTGAAGCAGAATCCGCAACCGCACTGATGGAAACCGTCTGGGGCAAGTTCGAAGACAGCGAAAAGTTCCCCATCATGGGCGGCGACTACGACAGCAACGTTCCCGATGCTCCCGCAGCCTTCAACTTTGCAAATGCAGAATACATGGACTCCATGCTGGCCATCCCCGCCGATGCAGCGGCTATGGTAGATGACGCAGCATCCATGATCCACATGATGAACGCAAACACCTTCACCGCAGGTGCATTCCATCTGACCGATGCGGCTAACGAAGAAGCATTCGCAGCAGCTGTGAAGGAAAACGTTATGAACCGCCAGTGGATGTGCGGCTTCCCCGAAAAGCTGGTCATCATCTCCGATGGCAGCGGCTATGTTGTGACCGCATTCGGCCACGGTGATGCCATCAACCCCTTCACCGCTAAGCTGACCGAAATGGGCGGCACCGTGATCGTGGAAGAAAACATCGGCTGATTTGTCGAATAAAGGAATTTGAAAAGGCAGGACGCAAGTCCTGCTTTTTTTGTTTACAATCTGTTTATAATCCGTTCTCGATTTTTACATGATTCTGTCGTATTATGGAGACAGCAAAAGTAAAAGGAAAGGAATGAAAGAAATGGCAAACAACCCCATCGATCAGAAAATGAAGGAAAAGGTATTGAACCCCTTGAAGGTCATCGGCATTACCGTGCCTGCGGTGCTGCTGGGCGTCATTCTGCTGTTCTCCTGTATCCGCATCATCCCCGAAGGTCATATCGGCGTGAAGTATCAGCTGGGTGCCATTGTGCGCAGTGACTTGGCCGCAGGTGCCCATATCAAGGCTCCCTTCTTCCAGTCCATCAAGAGCGTGGATATTCGTGAACAGGTTTACGAAACCACCACCTCTGCCTACACCCGCGATACCCAGACCGTGGAAAGCATCCAAGTGAAGCTGAACTATGTATACGACAGCTCCGAGCTGTCCACCATCATCCGTACCATCGGTATTGAAAATGTGGAAAGCAAGCTGATCGTTCCTCAGGTGAACTCCGTGCTGAAAAACGCCATCGGCGGCTTCCGTGCGGAAGAACTGGTACAGGGCCGCTCCGCACTGCAGGAGCAGGTGGAAAGCGAGCTGCGGACCTCTCTGGCCAAGAACGGCATTACGGTTACTGCCTTTAATATCGAAGGTATTGACTTTGAAGATGCCTTCGAGCAGGCGGTTCGTCTGAAGGTTGAAGCGGAACAGCAGGCACTGCGTGCCCAGAATGAGACTGTGCTGAAGGAAGAAGAAGCAAAGCAGCGGGTCATTGCGGCGGAAGCCGAAGCGGAAAGCCAGAGAATCGCTGCGGAAGCGGAAGCATATGCCATCGAGCTGATCCAGAAGCAGCTGTCCTCCAGCCCCCAGTACATCCAGCTGCAGATGGTTGAAAAGTGGAACGGCGAATGGCCCGAAGTCATGGGCGACACCGTCAATCCCTTTGTAAGCCTGAACACAGCGGGATGATACTTTACACTAAAATAAAACCCGACTTCTTTTGAAGTCGGGTTTTGCTATGGTTGACGGTGGTTTTGCGGATGTGTATAATATTACCCATCTACAGAAAGAAGGTTTGGGTTATGCTGGGAACTATTGTAAACGTCAGCTGCATTGCTGCCGGCAGCGTGATCGGCAGCGTGTTCAAAAAGGGCATCAAGGAGCAGCATCAGGAGGCTCTGTTCAACGCCATGGGGCTTGCGGCCTTTGGCTTGGGCATCAACGCCGTTGTGCAGAATATGCCCAAGAGCAGCTATCCCGTGCTGTTTATCGTGAGCCTTGCACTGGGCAGCCTCATTGGCAGTATGATCGATCTGAACAAGCGGTTCAACCAACTGGCGGATAAGCTGTCCGTTGGGGAACTGAGCAAGGGCTTGTCTACGGGTATCCTGCTGTTTTGCATCGGTACCCTGTCTATTTTGGGGCCCATCCAGAGCGCATTGTACGGGGACAATACCTACCTGTTCACCAATGCTACGCTGGACCTTGTGACCAGTATGGTGCTGGCATCCACCTACGGCATCGGCATTATTCTCACCGCGGTGGTGCTGTTTTGCTGGCAGGGTGGCATTTATCTGCTGGCCTGCCTGCTGGGGAACTTTATGACCCCGGATATGATGACGGAGCTTTCCGTGGTAGGGGGCTTCCTCATTGCAGGCAGCGGCCTGTCCATTCTGGGGATCAAGGACTTCAAGACCATGAATATGCTGCCCGCACTGGTGATCCCCGTGCTGTTCTGCGCGGTGATGAATATGATATAACTCACTTGAATATAGCAAAAGCCGCACCTTTTCGGAGGTGCGGCTCTGTAATTTTATGGATTGCTTTGCAGCATAATGATTCGGGTATTTTGTAGGGGATGTGTTTAATGGGGCGTGTCCAAGGGAATCCACCGGATCAGAAAGCCCAAATCCTCCGCTGTGGTTTTGTCACATACGGGACAGAGCGGGATTTTACTTGCGGCATAGAATACAAACACCAGAACTGCAGTGGACAGCAGCCAGAGTGTTGTGGAATGAGGAACGGTGCTTTTGGTAAGCAGCCATAGAAATGTACAGGCAGCCAGTGCGATAATGCTGTACACACATACGAAAAAGTTTGTATCGTGGTGCACGGTGTAGGTTTCCAGACAGTAGAGCAGAAACAACAGTGCAGACAGGGGAAGCGCAAGGAATAGGATGTAAGCTGTACGTTTATTCATATCTATCACCGATTTGTATTATAACAGAAAAGAATACAGACAATTTGAACGAACTGTAAATTCAAAAAAAGCCCGCACCTCATTTGAAGTGCGGGGTGTGTGTTAGATGGAAATGATGCCGAAGAACTTTGCGATTTCCCCCAGCAGGATCACTACCAGCAGAACGGGAGCAACGTAGCGGATCATTACATTGTACAGCTCCTTACGCTTGAAGGCGTGGCCTGTCTTGGTCACTTCCTCTGCCACGAACTTGGGGCCCACCACATGACCGATCAGCAGACAGGTCAGCAGGGCCGCAATGGGCATGAGGATGGAGTTGGTGAAGAAGTCAAAGAAGTCCAGGAAGGCCATACCCAGCAGGGTGATGCCGCTCAAGGGCCCGTAGCCCAGACAGCTCAGGGCGCCCACAGCCAGAGTGAACACCGTGGCTCCGATGATTGTGGCGTTGCGGGGGGTATGGAAGCGGTCTTGAATGATGGATACGAAGGTTTCCAGCAGGGAAATGGAGCTGGTCAGTGCGGCAAAGAATACCAGCACAAAGAAGGCGGTGCCGATCAGATTGCCGCCGCTCATGGTTTCAAAGACCTTGGGCAGAACACCGAACATGAGACCGGGGCCTGCGGAGATCCCCTCGGCGGTGCCGCCGTTGAAGGCTACCACACTGGGAATGATCATCAGACCTGCCAGCATGGCAATGCCTGTGTCGAAAATCTGGATCTGGGTGACGGAGTCCTCCAGATTGTCCTCGTCCTTCATATAGGAGCCGTAGGTGATCATAATGCCCATGGCAAGAGACATGGAGTAGAACATCTGACCCATGGCACCCAAAATCGTGGAGATGCTCAGCTTGGAGAAGTCGGGCAGCAGGTAGAACTTCAGCCCCTCAATGGCACCGGGCAGGGCCAGTGAGTAAATGGAAATGACTACGGCCAGAATCACCAGCAGAGGCATCATAAACTTGCTGATGTTTTCAATGCCCTTATTGACCCCCAGCAGCAGAACCCCGCTGTTCAGCAGCACAAAGACAACAAACCAAGGCATGGGATTGTTCAAAAATCCCTCTGCGGCCACGGAAATGAAGCTGCCAAAATAGGCATCTCCTGCCAAAGCGGCACCGTTGCCCATGAGGAACTCAGCCATGTACTTCAGCACCCAACCGCCGATGACGCAGTAGTAGGGGACGATGAGAATGGGGATGATGGCATTCAGAGGGCCCAGAAGGCGGAATCTGCCGTTGAGCTTGCCAAAGGCCTCCACGCAGCTGAGGCGGGTTTTGCGGCCAATGGCGATCTCGGTGATCATCAGGGCAAAGCCGAAGGTCAACACCAGAATCAAGTACACAAGCAGGAAGATACCCCCGCCGTACTTGGCGGCCAGATAGGGGAAACGCCAGATATTGCCCAGACCCACAGCAGAGCCTGCGGCGGCCAAAACAAAGCCTATACGGCCCGAGAAGCCGGAACGTTTTTCAGTCATATTACACCTCGTGTAAATTAAAGTGGAGCTATTATGACATAGTTCGAGCCAAAGTGCAACAGATACGACAAATATTTTTGTGTTAATCTTTCAACACAAAAAAGCTTGTGGTATAATGAGGACATTACAAAACGAGGTGTGACCATGTACGCAAGAGCTTATCTGGAAATTACGAATATCTGCAACCGCAGCTGCTCCTTCTGTCCGGGGACGGTACGTCCTTTGCGGCGGATGACCGTGGAGGAGTTTTGTGTGGCGGCGGATAAAATTCGGCAGGTCACGGAGTATCTGTACTTTCATGTGATGGGAGAGCCTCTGACTCATCCGCTGCTGCCCGATTTTATCCGCTATGCCCGCAGCATCGGCTTTAAGCCCGCCGTGACCACCAACGGCACTCTGCTGCATTTGCGGGGGAAGGAACTCATTGACGCTGGGGTCTATAAGGTGAATATCTCCGTCCACAGCTTCGAGGACGGCAGCCAAGAGGACTATATCCGCTACCTGACTGACTGCGCCGATTTTGCCCGCGAGGCAAGTGAGGCGGGGGTGCTGACGGTGCTGCGGCTGTGGAACCGTGGCTGCGACGAGGGACGCAACATCGATACCGAGGCCTTTTTCCGTGCGCACTTGGCAGGGGAGTGGAAGGAAGGCAATCGAGGCTATCGCATCCGACCCAAGCTCCATGTGGAATTCGGAGACCGCTTTGTCTGGCCCGACACCGCCTGCGAGGATATGGGGGATAGTGTGTTCTGCTATGGGCTGAAGGATCATTTCGGTGTCCTGTGCGACGGTACGGTGATCCCCTGCTGTCTGGACAGAGAGGGTGTCATCAACCTTGGGAACATCTTCACCGATGACTTGGAGGCTGTGCTCTGCGGTGACCGCGCCACCGCACTGCGGGAGGGGTTCAAAAACCGCAAAGCTACGGAGGAACTGTGCCGCAAATGCGGCTACGCAAGACGATTTGGATGAGGGGGAATACATGCATTCTCCCTGTGACAGAGGTATGGACACCCGCAAGGCAATGTCGTCAAGTTAAGGTACCCATAGGGTCCGCAGTCTGTTCGGCCACGGTTGTTGCATTGCTTTCGGGCGGATACTATCCGCCCCTACGGTCGGCGACACTTTATAAAACGAAAGCACGGGTCAAAACCCGTGCTTTTTGTTATGCCGGTATTGTGTTGACCACGATCAGTGCCATGCAGCACAGGATGAACAGGATCATCCCCGTGTTCCCGTACACGGTCTTGAACCGAGTACCCTTGGGCAGCTCCGCTTCCGCAGGGGCGAAGGCGGTTCTGCGGCGATAAATGAAGAACAGCACCATCCCTGCGACAGCAAGCCCGATCAGCAAAATCACGTACAGCCCGAAGCCAGCCAGCCAAGGTGTGAGGGCTTCCATGGCAGCTGCATCCGCTGCTTCCAAGGTGTCCAATACAGCGATTTTCTCCAAGAACGTGGGAGCCACCACGCTGCCGATGCAGTTGATGAGCATGTGCAGACCGATGCTGTACCGCAGCTTCCCTGTTTTCAGATACACATAGCCGAACACCAAGCCGAGGGTGAAGGCATAGAACATCTGGGACAGGTTCCCGTGGAACAGCCCGAACATGGCAGCGGAGGTGATGACTGCCAGCTTCCCGCCGTAGATGTGCATACGGTCGATGAGCTGCTTACGGAAGATGTATTCCTCGATGATGGGGGCAAGGATGACCATGAACAGCACCTTGGGCAGAAGATCCTGGCCCATTGCGTAGTTCAGTACGGGATTTCCCGCGGGGGCACCCGAAACAGCCTGCAGCAGCGCGGTGATGAGGCTGCCGATGATATTGCCCGCATACATCATAAAGACAGAAATGACCGTGACTGCAAGGATGCTCTTGGGCTTCATGCTGCGCCGAGTCAAGGGCTTGGGGGGCACCTTGCGGAGGATCAGCAGACCCATGGGCACCGAAAGCAGATACAGGGGCGCAAAGGTCACCAGCCACATGCCCCAGGGATGCTCCGCCCATTGGGGGTAGATGTGAGGCATCAGGGACATCAGCAGAATTTGGAACAGGGAGCCTGCTCCCAAAATCACAAAGGCGGACAGTCCCAGCTTGGAGAAGGTCTTCTTTGCCGCGGGGAGATCCACGGCGACGGCTTCTTGCCTGTGGGCCGATTTGCCGTTTTTGGGTTCTAAGAACAGAGGCGTCAGTCCCCAGAACACCAGACCCAGCAGAAGGTTGAGCACTGCACAGCCTATGGCTGCGGGGGTGACTTGGTCAAATACCAGACCCACCGCCATAATGGCGATGTCGGGCAGGAGACCGAAGTAAACGAACATGACCTGCACCATTTGTTTCACCATCTTTCCCGCGGAAACGGGGACGGACAGGCCGATAAAGGCCCCTACGGTGGTGGCGAAAAAGTCCACGGAAACCATCAGCGGCAGCCATGCAAGGGCGAGAAGCACATTTTCTCCCAGCAGCAGGGCACCTATGATGACTGCGGGCAGCAGATCCAGAAGGCAGTTGACGGTGCCGCCCATCAGGGACCAGAACAGCTTTGCCCATGTGCTTTCGGGGATCAGCAGGAAGAAATCCATTTGGGTGTCCTGCTCCAAGGGGTTCCCCATGGCACGGAAGAAGGTGAACACGGACAGGGTCATCATCAGAGGGATGAGCCCATCGGTCTCTATGACAAAGCGGCAGAGAAGGGACACAAATACCGCCGCTGCCAGATAGGTTTCCGAGGTTTTGGTGAAGATACCAAGATGGGCGAAGCGGAAGCGGTTGTACATGGCCTTGAAGAAGAATACGTTGGCACCTCGACCGTGGCGCATGCCGTCCCGACGGAGCTTGTCACTGCGGTCCTTTTTGCGCTTGACAACGGTGGTGCTCTTTTCTGCCTGGGCACGGGCCATGAGCTCTGCGGTTTCTTCGGACTTTGCCATGGCATCCTCGTAGAAGTCTGCCTTAAGGTGCCAGATAATGTAGACGAGAATCAGAAGCCCTGCCAAAATCGCGGTCACACACAGCAGGAAGCCTGTCATGCTGCTTTCCGCGGCGAACAGACACAGACCCTTCAGCCAGCCCCACAGGGGGATATAGCGGGAGGCGGGGGCGTTGAAGAAGGCTAAGAGGGCAATGAGCCAATGACTGTCGCTGTGCTGCCAATAGAGGATGTATACCCCCGCAAGCACTGCCAGCAGGGCGTACACCCCTCTGCGCAGATAGGGCTTTAGGGCAGCGTGGGTGGAGCAGAGAGTGTATAGCAGGATCTGCAGGAGCTTGCCCACGGCGAAGGTCAGTCCCCAGGTGAGGATCAATGCCAGGGCGGTCCATAAACTCATGCCCATGTTCACCACCAAATTGGGTACCTGGATCAAAAGGTAAACGGTGAGGAACACGGCGGTGCCCAGCTGGGTCATCAGTCGGAACAGCAGCACGGATTGGGGCTGCATGGGGGAGGCAAACAGCAGATTCACGTCAGCGGGCAGGAAAATGCGGCTGCCGTTTTTGTCGGCACTGATGGCTTCGAATAGGAAGAAGGCCAGTATTGCCCCGCCCAAGGCGAGCTCCAAAATTTCCTCGGGCTCTATGCCCAAGGTCTCAAAATAGCCCGGCTCGTCCACTTCCTCGATTTCGGTGATCTCCTCGTCGGTGCCTGCGGCATCCTCTAATTTGGCGGCACCCGCACCGATGGCAATGCCGATGAGAAAGCAGATGGCAAGGAAAATCAGCACCCATGTTTTGAACAGCTTGCGGAGCTGATTGACAAGGGAGTGCCATGCGTAGTATCCAAACAGTCTCATGGTATCAGCCTCCCGCGCCTGTTTGCTCCAGACCCTCGGTCACGTCGAAGAACAGCTGCTCAAGGCTTCTGCCGTCTTGCTCCAGCTCCTCACGGGTCATGTTGGCGCGGATCCTGCCGCCCTGCATGATGATGGCCCGATCCCACAGCATATCCACGCTGTCGATGATGTGGGTGCTCACCAGCAGGGTCTTGCCCTGACTGCGCATTTCCTCGATCATGGCTTTCAGCTGCTTGATGGCGTGGGGATCCAGCCCGATCATGGGTTCATCCAGCAGCAGTACCTTGGGCTCGGGCAGCAGTCCCAGACAGATGTTCAGCTTTTGCTGCATCCCCTTGGACAGCTCATCCCCGAACTTTTTACGCTTGTCTGTGAGCTCGAAGGTATTGAACAGCAGCTCGATGCGCTGCTTGTAATCGGTGAGACGGTAGGCACGGGCCAGAAACTCCATGTGCTCCGATACGGTCAGATTGGGGTACAGGGAGGGCATTTCGGGGATATAGCCCAGCAGTCTGCGGGCTTGTGGGGTCTTGTTGGGGAGTCCCCCTACGGTAATGTCCCCATCATAGCGGAGAAAGCCGATGACGGATTTCATCAGTGTGGATTTGCCCGCACCATTGGGACCCAGCAGTACGGTGACGCTGCCGGGATCCAGATGAAAGCTCACATCATCGCAGGCCTTTACCTTGCCGTATTTTTTCGTTACGTGAGATACGTTCAGCATAGTCAGCATCCTCTCATAGCTTTTTCTGTTTGTATGCAATCATTATAGCATTCCTGTTTGTGTAGTCAATGGGAGAGTGAATGTCCTTTTGTGGTTTTACAGATTGTTAAAAATTGTCTTTCGGCAGGGGGCTTGGCAGCAAGAAAAGACCCCGAATCCATGAGAATTCGGGGTGATGTTACTTGTGGTCGTAGATATAGCCCTTGTGGCCCTTGCCCTTGAAAAAGCCAAGGTTGATGCCCTTGGGGGCTTTGTGGGCGGGGTATTCCGATACCATAAAACGGATGCGGAAGCGGTAGTCATCGGTCTCCAGAATGGTGAAGGGGTGCTCCTCCGCCGCAAGCACCTCCATGCCCGCTCTGCGGAACAGGGGATACTCTCCCGTGAAGCCCTGCTTGTGCAGAGCCTCCGTGACCTTACTGCGCTCCAGCTGCATTTTGGCGTTTTTCTCCCAGCCGTAGTCACGGTGGGGGTATTGGGCGGACTCCCGATTCAGCAGGCTGAGTATGTACGCATAGACCTTTGCGCTTTTGGCCTTGCCCAGTCGGTTGGCAATGTGGATGGCCATGAGCGGGTTGGGGAAGCGGTCGTACAGCCGCACCTTGCGGGCCAGTGCCTTGTCTCCCGCCTCCTCCGCCAGACGGGCGAAGGTTTGGGCACCCTCCTTGGTTTCTGGATACAGGGGGAGAATGGACTCGGACACGGGGGAGTACACGCGGAAGGGCGCAAACTCCATGAGCTTGGACAGCCGCAGCTCCGTATCCGTACAGGCGGGGGTGGGGGAGAACTTCAGCTTGTCGTATATGGTGCCCACCATGTACACCAGCCGCCGCCACTGCTCCCGTCCACCGCACCAGAAATGCCCGATGTCGTGGTAGCGGTAGAGGCTGTGGTATTGCCGGATCCCCGTGAACCATGCGGTGTATACGTTCTTGTCCTGCCGCACGGAGATGCCCATGGTGTGGTCGGCAAATTCCACCTGTGTGGGGCCCTGATAGTCCTCTATGACGGTGCCCACCACACGGCAGTTTTCCAGTACCATATAGCATTCCATGGAGTCGTTCATGATATAGGGAACATAGCCCGCTTGGGTGCCGTCGGGCTCTGTCCGCAGCAGCAGCTCAAAGGGCACGTTGTCTGTGATAATGCCCGCCGCTGTTTTGAATTCATCGTAAGTTAAGTATTTCATGGGCACAGTTTAGCATAGGAAAGTCACTTGTGCAAGCGGCAGAAAGGGGGTATAATGGAGAAAACTACCTGATGAGGTGAAAAAATGATGAATGAAGTCATCCGACAGCTCCATGCAAGAAAGTCTGTTCGTGTGTTTACGGACAAGGAGATCACTCCCGAAGAAAAGCGGGCCGTATTGGAGGCGGCGGTGCAGGCACCTTCCGCAGGCAATCAGCAGCTGTATACCATTTTGGATATTACCGACCAATCCATCAAGGACAAGCTGGTGGATACCTGTGACCATCAGCCCATGATCGCTGAGGCCAAGATGGTGCTGGTCTTCTGCGCCGACTGCAAGAAGTGGTACGATGCTTATGTGGCAACAGGCTGCGAGCCCCGCAAGCCCGGTGTGGGTGATCTGCTGCTGGCGGTATGCGATACGGTGATCGCTGCACAGAATGCCGTTACCGCGGCGGAAAGTCTGGGCATCGGCTCCTGCTATATTGGGGATATTATGGAAAACTGCGCAGAGCAGCGCCGGCTGCTGGGGCTGCCCGAATATGTGATGCCTGTGGGTATGGTCATCTTCGGCTATCCCACGGAGCAGCAGGCACGCCGCCCCAAGCCCGAGCGTGTGGACATGGAATACATCGTCCATGAAAACGGCTACAAGGCACTGAGTGACGAGCAGCTGGAGGCTATGTGGACCCCCAGAGCGGGGCTACGGCCTTATGACGAGTATATGCGGGCCTTCTGCAACCGCAAGTACAACAGCGATTTCTCCAAGGAAATGACCCGCAGTGTAGCGGAGTATCTGGAGCAGTTTGCATAAAAGAAAAGGCTCCCCTACATAGGGGAGCTGTCAGCGAAGCTGACTGAGAGGTTTCAATGATTGCTTATCGACCTCTCCGTCAAAATCGTTCCGATTTTGCCACCTCCCCTTATCC
>JAFQDR010000072.1 GCA_017415945.1 Oscillospiraceae bacterium | reverse complement strand
GTTGCTGAAGGCTGTGCTGTCCTCAAAAATCAGATCAATAAAAGGATAGTTATAGATTGTATTACCGTATGATTCCTGAATGATCTGATATTCACCCATGTCCGGAACATGGAGGATTTTCTGATTGTTGCGAATCTCAAGCGATGGCAGATAAAATCCCCCAGTCTGTACCAATATTATATATGATCTCGTTATGGGATATTGACTCTGATATTCAGCGCCATTGCAACTTCCTCCTTGTCAATTTTTATATCAGAAATTTGGAACATAGTGGATAAATAATTGCACAGATAAATAGCTGTGCCGTGCTTGCCCTGAAAGGCAACTATTTTGATATAACCGGCTTATTCCAGTTTCCGCATGATACATCCCACAGTGGATTTGGAGATTCCCCGGTGTTTACCCAGTTCATCATACCCGATCAGAGGAGAACGTGATCCATTGCGGATGTACACCACCGGTCCGATATCGGAACCGGGAATGCAGGAATCGTTATAGATCGTGTTCAGCCACAGATCCAGGATAATATCTATTTCAGAACATTTGCCGCTGCCGATGAATTCGGATACCAAGCGGTAAGGGAAAAAGAAAAAGCCATCGTTCTTTGTACATGGAATGTTGGCTTCAACTACAGAATTGAATTATGACCAGTTGTTGATAGAAAACTTGACAAAAATATTGTGGTGTGTTAAAATATATTGAATATAATTCTTTTCGGATAAGAAACTAAGTATTTCTACGGTTTCTTTGATTCTTTTTTTGAAAAAGTTTATTTAAGTCCCCGAGCGGAGTTAGGCATTCACCCAGAGATACTGTATAGGATATCCCATCAACAACAATATTAGAAGTCCTGAAATTGACAAAAGAACACAGCATCATGAAATAATACAGATGCAAATCACCATTCAGACGGATATTGTTATCTTCTGGAAGGGCACGAATGAATTTTCGGTATATGCAGCATCAACAGTACTGCTTCCACGATAATTGGGTTTGTGCGGGTACAATCCCACGATGATTGGATCACCAATGGTTGGTTGAAGCATAAATCTGTAACTATCGAGAGGAGTCTCTATGAAAAAGGTTAAAATTACCGTTATGAGACAGACAAGCTATCCCGATCTTATGGAACAATACGAAAATCCAATTGAGCATGTCTGTGACATAAATGTAGGTCAAATTTTCATTGCCAATGGCTGGAAGAAGCCCAACGGGCTCTGCGACAGTGCATGGGAGAGCATGTCCTCCTTTGTTATGACGCTTGCATATGGCGGCAGTGATATTTATGAGGGATGGATGAAGAATACGAAATCAGCGATGATCTCCTGCAATGATGGATTCCGTCCCGTGAGCTTTCTCATTGAAGCGCTGGATGAGGAAGCGGAGTGAATACAGTATTAAGGTAAATATTATGTATGAGAACAATGAAATTATAAAAAAGACTCTTATCTTATAAAGATAAAAATTTATCGATCATAAGCTTTGCGGATCTTTCCGAAGTGGAATCTGAAGCCAGATTCGGTCTGCGATATGGGATCTGTATTGCTGTTGCGCTGAAGGTGCTCCCAAGTCTGACCAATGAGCCGTCTTATGATTATTATACAGAATATAAGGCAGTGAGCAAGCAGCTGCGGGAAACCAGTTATTATTTAGAGGAACAAATCCAAGCGATGGGGTATCAAGCATATTCGCTTGCACGAAACAAACAAAACGATCAATTTATAACATTACTTCCGTTTAAGACACTTGCAACTCGTGCGGGAGTTGGTTGGATTGGAAAATCTGCTACCTTGGTAACAAAGGAATACGGAAATGCAATCCGTCTTCACGGAGTAATTACTGATATGCCATTTGAGACAGCTGAACCAATTAATGAATCATATTGTGGTGATTGCCATGAATGTGTGGATCATTGTCCTGCAAAGGCTGTTGTAGGTAACAACTGGAGTTTGAAAACACCAAGAATGGAGCTTCTTGATCCGTTTGCATGCAAAGCTAAGGTAATCGAACGCGGTAAAGTGTTTGGCGTTACTGAAGGAAGCTGCGGTATCTGTCTTAGCTGCTGTCCATGGACAAAAAAGTATTTCTTGAAACTATTGGATAAACAATGATTGCACATAGATATTTTTGTGATATAATGAACTCAAGTACCCAACATAAAGTTAAACAGCATGAGGTGATTTTATGAATACTCAAGTATTCAACTACATCATCCGCCCCTCAATTGTAAGAGCGGATTCTCAAACTACCATAGCCATCCATCCCCTTGGAGAAAACGGTGCTTTCAAGCCCGATCTGACCTATACTGTCAGCATTCGTGCTGTTGATACCGCATGCGAATATTACGATGCCCTTCCGACTGCAGTCTATGAGTGCAAGCCCGACGAGAATGGCGACCTCATCGTCAGCCATCTATTCAAAGGCGAGCAGAAGCATGTTATCATGCTTACACGCCCCGAAGAGGATATGCGCTCCCCCTATTACGAAATCAACAATCATCGCGGCAGATACGGCGAAAATGCCTCTGTGACGCTTGCTGTATATTCGCTCAAGGCAGACCTCTATGGCATGCGCTGCTATAAGGGTGAGGTACACTGTCATACATTCGAGTCTGACGGTATTCAGGATGCCATGCACACCGTAGGAAACTACCGCAGTGCCGGATATGACTTCATGGCGATTACTGATCATTTTACCTCCTATGCATCCGAAAAGGCGATGTGTGTCTTTGAAGGCGCTCCGGTAGATATGACACTCATGCTGGGTGAAGAGGTCCATCTTCCCACCGAGCGTATCCATGTAGTGCATCTGGGCGGACGTGAGAGCATCAACGAATACTTCCGCAATCATCGCGAAGAAGCATACGCAGAGGTCGCAAAAATCGAAGCTGAGCTGAAGCTTCCCGTCGATATTAATGCCAATGATTACGCATGGCGTATCTTTATCTCCCGCAAAGCAAAGGAGTTTGGCGGTCTCTCCTATCTCGCTCATCCCTTCTGGGTTTGGAGTAATGTTTATTTTATGGCAGTTCCCGCCACCAAGCAGCTCCTTCGTGAAGCGATCCATGATGCCCTTGATCTGAGCGATGACGATATGGAAGCTGCAGTCGCTCTATGGGCTAATCTGCGCGCCGAAGGTGTTCGTATTCCCATCGTAGGCTCTACAGATTCACACCGCACCAGCCCCGATAATCCCAATATGCCGGAAAGGGGAGGCTATACGCTTGTATTTGCACCAGATCGCTCCACCGAATCTATTCTCGCCGCCATCCGTGGGGATCGTTCGCTCTGCGTTTATACGAAGAGTGATGAATTTGTCTACGGTTCCTTCCGCCTTGTTAAGCTGGCACGCTTCCTGATCGACCATTTCTATCCTGTCTACATGAAGCTTTGCTGGGGGCAGGGAACGATTATGTCCGAATATCCCGTACAGGGTGAGCCGGATGAAGCGCTTGTCAGCACTCTTGCTTCACTCAATAAACGCTCCGCACAGTTTGCCAAGGAGTTCTACGGGTATTGATCATTTTAATGACAATCTCTGCAGCAGTTTTTCTTGGCTGAGGTTGTATCTTGTAATGAATTTTTCTATATTTTTTATAACATGACAAAGACCTCTTATGGTAATCCTTTATTCTACCATAAGAGGTCTTTTTTTCACTGCCCGTTTTGCTGGATCGGTTCAGGCAGAGGAATATACATATTATTTCTTTTTCTTCAGGCAAACAGCCAATATAATGCCGCAGATGGCAATCACTCCGCCGAAACACAAAATAACGATAATCATCCCGCTTGGTACACCGTCATTATTCTCCGATATTATTTCATCCTCATGTTCTGTATCAGATGATATATCATCGCCGTTATTCGTTGTCTCCACCGGCTTCACTTCTTTTACGAGGATGTATCCGCATGCATCGCAGTGATTATTTTCGTCTGCATCTTTATGCTTATCCTCGCCGCAATCTTTCCAGACCGGTTCAAGTTCCACGTTTCCTGTCAGTTTATCTCCCTTGTTCACAGGTTCGCCGGTTGCTTTATCTATCCATCCTTCAAATATGTTGCCGTCTTCCTTAGGCGGAAGTGTTGGCAATGCGGGTACAGTATTTTCAGAGCCCTTGGTAAGCAATTCTTTGACCGAGGGAGAAGCGGCTTCGCTGTTGTCGGATGGGAGCTGTCCGACGGATGCATCAGGAGTTGCTGCAGAAGCACCGGAGGATGGCACTATTGAGGGGTCTTTTTCCTGAAGGGGCTGATCTGTGCTGATGTCCGGCGCATCGATAGCGACATCTCCGATGCTGGAATAATCCGGAATGATTACCACGTACTTGTTTTCCGGCAGGATCAGTGTAGAAATGGATTCACGTACTGCGTAGCCGCAGATCTTGCAGGTGCGTTGTTTCTCACCGGCAAATGTGTAGCCGGGCTTTACAATTGTTTTCCACTCACTCATCTTGTGTGTCATCTTTTCCGTAGAATCATGACAGAAGATACATTCTGTCCAGTGCTCAGTATCGGTATATTTGTGCTGATAATCGTGTTTTACCGCAGATACCTGATTATCTGTATACTTATGTCCGCACTCGCAGGTATGTGTTGTATATCCTCCCGATGCGCACGTCGGCTGTGTCACGACGACAGTATACTCGTGTGTATGTCCGCCGGTCAGTCTGGGGATATCCTCTTCTTTTGTAAAACCGCATACTGTGCAGGTGACTTTCATCACGCCGTCAGCCTTCTTTGTTGCTTCTTTCGTAATCTTGCCTTCGCCGAAGGTATGCAGTTCGGGATTCAGCCGTTTATCGCATCCACCACCGCAGACCGTCCAATGCTCATCCTCATCGTGCTCGATCTTGCTTGATTTGCCAACACAGTGACCGCCGTCCGTGCAGTAATGGCTTTTCCACTCATCACTTTCGGAGCAGATACCGTGAGTACAGCCGAAATCCTTCGCACTTTCTGCACAGCAATCTTTACATAGCTCACAGTCGAGACAGATTTCCACGCAGTTTTCGCATTTTCCGCACTCCGTACAGAATCCGGCGCAGTCGGAGCAGTATTTTCCGCAGTCGCCGCAGAGATTGTCGTTGCAATCACTGCAGTAATGGCAGTCCTGACACATCGCATTGGCACAGTCCATGCAGATGCCGCAGTCGGGACAGAATGTATCAATACAGCCTGAGCATTTCCCGCAGTCTTCGCATATACTTTCCGCACAGTCCGCACAGACGATGCCGCAGTCCTCGCAGACTTCAGTACAATCGCCGCACAGACCGCAATTCTCACAGTACATACCGTCCGCACATTCCCGGCAGATATCGCAGGAGGCACAGAATTCATCCGAGCAGGCGGAGCAGACCTCACCGCATTCGGGGCAAAGGTCCGCGCAGTTTTCGCATCCCTCGCCGCAGGGACAAACAGTACCGCAGTCCGAACAGAGTCCGCAGTTCACGCAGAAGCTGTCCGCACCGGCGCAGTCCACGCATTTGCCGCATTCGACACAAAGCTCACCGTCAGAGCAGCTTGAACATTTCTCGCAGCACTCCATGCAGACCACCGCACAGTTCGCACATCCGCCGCCGCATGAGCAGACCATTTCCACACAGGTAATGCAGAGTGCACATTCCGAGCAGAAATTGGATTCACCCACACAGGACATACAGAAACCGCAGTCTACACAAATTTCTCCATCGGAACACTCGGAGCAATGCTCGCCGCAGTCGGGACAAACGACAGCGCAGGTCGAGCATCCACCACCGCAGTAACAGACAATTTCGGTACAGTTTTCGCAAAGCTGGCAGTTATCACAGAAGTGTCCCTCGCCGCCGGCACAGTCACGGCAGATACCGCAGTCGATGCATATTTCTTCCGGTGCACAGTTGGAACACTTTTCACCGCATTCCTCGCAGATCACGTCGACGCAGTTGGAGCAGCCCTGACTGCAGCCTACACAGATATAATCCACGCAGAATTTGCAGATGCTGCAGTTTTCGCAGAAGTCGTCTTCACCGCCCACACATTCCCGGCAGGTGCCGCATTCGGTACAAAGCTCCTCCGGCGCACAGTTGGAGCATTTTTCACCGCAGTCCTCGCAGATCACCTCAGCACATTGGTTGCATCCGTTTCCGCAGGCACACAGAACCTCCACGCATTCGCTGCATTCTCCGCACTCGGCACAGTATTCGCCGCCGGTACAGTCGAAACAGCGCTCGCACTCACTGCAGAGCTGATCGTCAGCGCAGTTTTCGCATTTCTCGCCGCAAGTCACACAGATTACAGAGCATTCCGAGCATCCATTGCCGCAGTAACAGACCTGGTCGACGCAGTTTTTACAATATCTGCATTCGGAACAGTAGTTGCCCTCACCGCCGATGCAGTCAAAGCATATTCCGCACTCGATACACAGCTCTTCCTCGGCACAGTTTGTACACTTTTCGCCGCACTCGGCGCAAACATAAGAGCACTCAGAGCATCCGTTGCCACAGGCACAGACATATTCCACGCACATTTTGCAGAGCCCGCAATCGGAACAATAATTCCCCTCGCCGCCGCGGCATGTAAAGCATACCTCACAGTCGCTGCACAGCTCATCGTCCGCGCAGTTTTCACACTTCTCGCCGCATTCCGAACAGATTATGGCACATTCCGAGCAGCCCTCTCCGCATCCGACGCAGACGTAATCCACGCAAAATTTGCAAAGATTACAGTTCAGACAGTAGTTGCCGTCTCCGCCCACACAGTCATAGCAGATTCCACAGTCCTCGCAAATACCGCCGTCGGCGCAGTTTTCACATTTTTCACCGCACGATTCGCATATCAGTACACATTCGGAGCATCCCCTGCCGCAGTCACAGAGATATTCCGTGCAGTGCTTGCAAAGCAGACACTCGGGGCAGTAGTTGCCCTCGCCGCCGACGCAATCAAAGCAGATACCGCAGTCAGTGCACAGCTCTTCTTCTGCACAGACCATGCACTTCTCATAACATTCACTGCAGCCGCTGGTACAATTTGAGCATCCCTCACCGCAGTAGCATATCCATTCGGCACAGCCGATGCACAGCATACAGTCGGAGCAGTACAGCTCATTGCCTGCACATTCGGCGCAGATGCCGCAGTCGTCGCAGATGAAATCAACGCACTCTGTACAGTGTTCGTTACACACATCGCAGACATCGCCGGATGTTGAGTAGCAGCCCCGGCACTTTTCGTCGCACTCACAGCATTCGTCAAGGCAGTTGCCGCAGTCGTCACACAACTCGTTGTCTTCCTCGCATCCGCCGCAGTAGCCGCAGTGATGTTCCTCATAGCAGCTGCCGTCCGCCCCCTCGCCGCAGTGGTCGCCATTGTCGCATTTCCAGTCGTCATACCGCCAGCCGCCGCAGTAGTCGCACTCCACGCCGTCTTCATAAGCGGCATGAACGGGCAAAGCAAAGAGCGACAGCACAAATCCGACGGCATCTTCACAGACAGCAAGTACATCTATGTGATTCTCGTATTCTTCATGCTCTTCGTGTGCATGATCGGAATCAAAGTGCATGTGATCGTATTGGTTCATTTCCGGAAATACACCGAGCACCATGATGAAGCAAAGCAGAAGACTCATGATTTTCCGCAGCTCCGTTTTCATCAGATCCCTTCTTTCCTGTAAAGCTTTCATTAGAATTTTCCTCCTCCGCCGCCAACTGTGGTGCCGGAGCCCGTCGTATGTGTCGATGAAGAACCGGAGTTATCCGATCTTTCACTCCTCGTCACTGTTTTGTATAGGAATAAATCCTTCGATTCGTTTATCTTAAGACTTCCTTCCTTGGTATAATTCTTTGCCGCAAACTGCTTTCTTACAGTTATGAGCTGGGCTTTTTTCTTTCCCGTCATGATCCACGCGGCGATAATACCGATAAGCAGACAGATGATAAAATTCTGCATAACGGGAAACGGTTCCTTTGGAAGATCATCTGCATCAAAAGGATTGCCGCTCCGCGCCATCTCGATGAATCGGTCACAGATGGAAGCATATTTTCTAAATGCAGCTGCAAATTTTCCGTCCGACAGCATCGGAACGATCTCATCTTCGATATAGTCAATGCCCACGTCTGTCACAGCTGTAACTCCGTAACCGGCGGTGGTGATATGCCAATCGCCGTACTCCATACTGATCGTCAGGAGAATACAGCTTCGGTCATCGCCCATTCCGTAAAAACGGTCTTCAAACAGAGTGTCTGCGTATTCCATTGCCGAATATTCTCCGATGGAAGAAACCGTGCAGATCACCACATCGACTTGCCGGCTTAAGCTTATCTCGTCAAGCAGTTTATGAATCTCCGTTTCTTCAGCATCTGTCAGAATATCCGCTTCATCGGTCAGCCTCGGATAGGAACTGACAGCGGAAAACTGCATCGACACAGAAGCATGCAGAAGAATGACTGCAATCATTATGTATAGAAGTTTTTTCATTCTGCCGCCTCCTTATATCAGCCAGATAAGCCACGACAGGGCAAATGCCGCCGCCGTGATCAGAGCAGTAAGTCCGAGCTGCATCCGTTTTGCTGCCGCTTTATCGAGCGGAAGATCACCGACCAGCTTGCCGGTCTGACCGTTCATGGCGAAGGTATATTTTTTTCCCTTCCAATCGGTATTCAGCATCCACACCGGATACAGCACATATTTTGCGTGCCCGTTTTCAAGCTGCATCGAGGTGTTTTCCGGGACAACACTGTCATAACCGTTTACCGTTTTGGCAAATGCGTCTTCGGTACTTTTTTTGATACGTTCATTTGCCCGTTCAATACTTGTTTCTGCATCCACATCATATTTATCGGCAAGATAGCCTGCCAGATATGCCGTTTGAAAATTCACCGCATCGGAGAAGCGATACGGCTCAATGGATTCCATCAAAGTATCGTCCATTTTAGAGGAGCCGTCCACGGGAACTCCCTCGAAGCCGATCGATCCGCTTCGGCTGATCAGATAGTGGCTGACTTCTGTATAATTGTACCGACTGTCGCTCCAAGTACGGGTTTTGGTGCCCTTGTAACAAATCTGCGCGTGAGTATTCGCGTCAAACAGCCATACGGGTACGTATATTCCCTTAACTTCTTCGATATGATTCTGATCTTTAAATATCTTCGGAAGCAGCTTTTTTCCGCTGTAATGCTTATTCAGTGCGGCAATGGCTGCTTTTTTATCAAGCTTAAACGGAATCACAAAGTCCGGCTTCAATGCGCCTGCAAACTGTCCCATCATCACAATCGGATTATCACAGTATGGACAAGAGGAAGCACCGGTGGTTTCGTCTACAACAATCTCGCCGCCGCAGGATTTGCAGACATAAACACGCAAACCGTCCGCTTCGCCAGCCTGCCAATCACTGCCAGCCTCTGTTTCCCAGTGCATCTGATCCGACTGCGCCGAATTTAATGCATCATCGTAGGAGACCAGCGTTTCCATTTCAAATTCCGTATCGCAGTATGGGCATTTCATCTTCTGCAGGGTGCTGTCAAAGGCGATGGCTCCGCCGCAGCATGGGCATTTATATTCCTGCAACTCTGCCATATTCATTCCTCCTTACTGAATATCCCCATCATCGAACGGATCGCCGCATTCGGGACAGAACTTCGGCGGATTTACGCCTTTATCGGGCTCCCATCCGCATTTGTCACACTTGTACTGCGGAATACCCGCAGGCTTTTTCGCGCCGCACTCCGCACAGAAATTTCCCTTGTTCACCGCACCGCAGGAACAGGTCCAGCCACCCGCTGCCACTGCTTCAGGCACTTCTGTCTGTACAGCGGGGCTTCCCATCGGAACAGCCTGATTCTGAAGATTCAAGGTACGAATATCGGGCCCCAGCAGATGATCTCCCGGCTGTTCCGGATAGATCCAGCGATGGAGCAGTGACACAAGCTCGGACAATTTCATCTGCTGCTGTACATAAAGATCGGATTCCTTGTCGTCAGGACGTTCTCCGTTGTTCAGATCGACGCTGATTTCATCGAACCACGGAGAGTCGATCTTCAAGGTGATATGAAATTCGTATGCATACTGATATCGCGGAGGATTATAACTCTTTTCGTTGCCATCTTTATCCGTGAAGAACAATTCTTCCTCGTTGTCCTCAATTTCTTTTTCATAGGAAATAATCTGAGAAGCATCAATGATGTCCGGGTTATCTTCTCTGAAATCCTCTGCACTTGTTACAATGAGCTTTTTTGCGGTCAGATCGAGGTATATCTTTTCATCCGTACCAAATATAAGATCCGGATGAAAATCAGACAGCTTTTTTGCATTCTCTTCCCGATAAGCAAGTTGGGCGCGGATTTCGTCTACTGTGGAACTACGCCGTTCCGTGAAAAACGGGGACAGTTTTCGTGCGCACTCCTTACAGAGATTACCATCCTCCAGCTTCCGATTGCCGAGAAAACCTATCTTTTCACCACATATATCACAATATTTTTTGTCAAACAGTCCCATATTCGCTCCTCCTTGTTCTGTTTACTGAATATCCCCATCATCGAACGGATCGCCGCATTCGGGGCAGAACTTCGGCGGCTTTACGCCCTTTTCCGGCTCCCATCCGCATTTGTCGCATTTATACTGGGGAACACCCGCAGGCTTCTTCGCGCCGCACTCCGC
>JAFQDR010000071.1 GCA_017415945.1 Oscillospiraceae bacterium | reverse complement strand
GACTCCCCACGGGGTGGGGAGATGTCGAACGAAGTGAGACAGAGGGGACGGGCTGTTCAGCGGCAGCACCCTCCCTCTTTCCCCCTCCCCTTTGGGGAGGGGGTAGGGGGTGGGGCAAAATTAAGCGAAATCATACTTTTTCGACAGACTGAAATGACGCTTCCCTCTTTACGGAAAGCGTCATTTTTTTCTCAGCCGGTCTTCGGAAAGCGTGCATCATGCACAAGCCGCAGTCCCCAGTCCTCCCAGCACCAGCCGGTTTCGCTGCCGTCGGGAGCGAGGATGCGGATCACGCCGCCCTCTTCAATCAGCACGTTCTGCCCCTGTACCGGCATCGCCGAGGACATCCAGATCGGATCAAGTCGATCCGCACGATTCATGTCCCACTCATAGATGAACAGATGCTCCGAGTATTCCTTCCGGTTGTCCGGCTCCATCCAGAATGGCTGAAACTCGCCGAAGCTCCCCGGCTTCCACACATGCAGCATCACTTCATCACAGCCGTCGTGATCCACATCGAACACAAAGCAGTCCGCCGTGATCCAGTCCTCCTCCGTCCGGAAGACCTCCTTCTCCGTCTCCAGCACCAGCACGCCCGCATCCAGCACGGCATGCACGGTCTCCTCCCCCTGCGCTGTGTGCAGCGTGATCGTCCCATCCAAAGAGGACAGCTGCACCCAGCCGGGAATCTGACGGAAAATGGCTTCCCTGTGCGGAAGCATGGCACCGCACAAGGCGGGCATGCCGAGGGTCAGAAGCCCCAGCACACCGCCTTTCAGCAAGAACTTAATTGAAGCTGTAGACATAAACCAGGTCGGAATACCACTCGGGATAGCGCAGGGATTCATCCGGCTCATAGAAGCCCTCTTCGTTCACTTCACAGCCGAGCATCTGACGCCACTTATTGTCGGTGAGACGCTCAGAGATGGGCTGCTCGAACTGATAGAAGGAGTACACGGGGCCGGAAGCGATCTTCAGCATGCCATCCACTTCCACCACGACCATCATCTCCATGGGACGGCCTGTGCCGACCTCGAGACAGTAGCCGTTGGGATCGGTGGCGATGTCCGCAACGATCGGAGCGGGATGATCCTGCGGGCTGTAGTACGGCTCATCGGGATACTCTGCACGCATCACTTCCTCCCAGAAGTGCTCGAGCTGACCGCCGAAGGAACGGATGAGATCGAATTCTTCCTCGGTCGGCATTTCACCGGCCAGCTCCTTTTCGGCAATCACACGCAGACGGCCGGACAGCTCTGCCAGAATGGCCAGATTCTGTGCATCGGCATCGGACAGGAGGCCATAACCGGACAGACCCTGTGCCGTTGCGGAAACAAGTGCCTCGAGTCGTGCAAAGACGAGCGGCTCGGGTTCCACATAACCGCGGTCATCGTATTCGGGAATCTCAGCACCGCCCATTTCGCCCATCATCTGCTTGGAGTAGAGGATGGTATCGTGCTTGAGCTCCGTATAGCTGCCGGCAAAGCTCAGCAGGGACTTTCTGCGCCATGCATCGGTCTGCATATAGGGCGGATAGTTCTCGCCCTTTTCCTCGAGCAGCGGACGGAGTGTATGGATCCATGCGGAATAGAGGTTGGCCGTCCAGGTCTCCTCGGGTGCGGAAGCCACCTCGGCACGCACCTTCTCAAGCTGCTCCTGATAATTCGGGTAATTAGTCTTGCCCTCCTGCTGCTGCAGGATCTTGAGGGCGGTATCGGAGCCGAGTGCTGCGGGGAAATCGAGAGCATCGGGGAGCATACGGCGTTCACCGTTCTCATTCTCCTTCACCTGACGATAGACAAGCTGTGTGAAGCAGGCCTGATCGATGGAGAAACGCTGACCCATGAAGCGGAATCCCTTCTGTGCACCGGCAGCCTCCTCATCGGAATCGGATGCCATGACGGGCACGGAATTGATGCGGGGCGCAGGCAGGGTCCGGGACTTTTCATGGAAGGCGTCCCAGAGGTCATCCTTGCCGATGAGATCCTCCACAGAGGCACCCTCGCCGTACACGGCATCGATGAGGGGCTTCTGCTCATAGTAGCCGAAGTCATCGGACGCACCGGCAAAGAAGGACGTCACGGCATAGGACTTCTCCCAGAGCTGACGTGCCTCGCCGTCGAGTGCCATGGTCACGAGGACGGAAGCACGATTGAGGGTTTCATCGGACTGCTTGAAGCCCATGCGGCCGTACCACATCATTGCACGGAAATAACGCTGGAGGTCTTCCGAGGTATCATAGTAGCCGCGGGGGATGTACTGGGAGTAGTCCTCGAACACACCGAAGATCACGGAAGTATCAATGCCTGCAGCCGTATTGATGGAAGTAAGCTCAGCATCAACGATATCAGCAACGGGAGCGGGCGCCACGGTCTCGGGCACAAGGAGGGAGAGACCCACCGCAAAGAACGCAAGCTCCACGCGGGCGGCATCTTCCCATTCGGTGCCGACGAGGGTATTATAGTGCATTTCCGCAGTCTCCAGCATCTGCTGGGAGACCGTGATCATATCGTTCACAAGGTGCTTGCGCTCGATGGTTTTGAGCAGATGTGCGAAATAGAGGTGATAGGTATGCATCATGGAATCGACGGTGACATAGTTTGCACGCAGCTGATAGCGGTTTGTCTCATACATCTCAAAGAACTCATAGTCATAGCTCTGTGTGAGGCAGAAGCTGTTCTGTGCGAGAAGGCGTTTCTGATCGTCATTGAGGTAGAAGCCGCCGACATAGACATTGGAGAGATCACGAGCGGGGAGCTGGTATCTCACAGGCTGGGGGGCAGCGATCTCCTTGGGCTGATAGTTGGCATTGAGGAGGGAGGGACGAGTGAGGTAGACGATCTCGGGGACATCGAGGCTGCCGACAGGCTGCTCCTGTGTTGCCTCTTGTACAGGGGCAGAATCAGCAGAATCATCGGGTTCAGCAGAAGAATGGCTGCCGATATCGGGCTTGCTGAAGACATTGCCCTCCTCGGAGACAGCACCGCCGCATCCGGAGAGAAGCAGAGCAACCGCAGCAAGGAGTGCAACGGGACGTGTTTTACGCATGAATTTCATAGTGATTCCTCCTAATCATGTTTGTGGGTTGTGATGTATGGATTCAGGGTCATAGTAAATGGGGATACCTGTGTTTTGGGGGCAGTGGGGGTGAAAGG
>JAFQDR010000070.1 GCA_017415945.1 Oscillospiraceae bacterium | reverse complement strand
TTCGATATATTCCTTATCCGGTTGTGCGCTATACCGGGAACTGTCTCTACCATCACTCAGATAATAAATAATGGCATTGACGATAAACTGAGTTTTGCGTCGTCCTTGCTTATTTAACTCATGTATCGCCATTTTGTGCATAGGATCGTTGGGATTCAGATTGATGCTAAACCGATAATCTGTTTTCTTTTCCACATCAATCACCGTCCTTTAGACACTTTATAGAGTCGTTCATACCCCTTTGTGTTCGCAGCCACATCATCCAATATAATGGGAGCTGAAACTCGCTGAGAACTTTCTATATAGCGTCTGAGCAAGATGGATCCACCCCCGACGAAAATTGTCTTGCCTACACGCAGATCAATCTTGCGTTCACGCAATTTTCCCAAAAGCTGCTCAATGAAGTTATTGGAAAGCTTATGGACAACCGAAACAATTTCGTGAGGAAAAGCGTGTTTATTCCCAAGTAAAATAGAGTCAATATCTGTTTCATCCAGCAGCATATCAAAATCTGCGTTAACCTTTGATCTGATGCTGTTATATAGGATAATTACTCCGTGCTCCAGTGAATCACACACAGACAAATCCGGTTTGCCGTTCTTTAACATAACATAATCTGCGGTGAAGCCGCCGATATCGACAATCAATACCTTGGGTTCTCTATCGATCAATGAATAAACCGACATTGCTGCTGCAATTGCTTGCGGATAAGATTTTACATCAGAAATGTATATGGAATACGGCTTTCCACGAAATTCAAAATCAATCACATCATGATGTGGATTCAAATAAGTCTCGAATTTCTCATATAGTACGGAGTAATGAGACGGAGGCAGACCTACTGCCAGCTTGATTTCAATTATTTCATCATCTGTGTATGCCCCTGCCGCCTCGATCTCATAAGCAATGGCAAACAATGTCAGGATGAAGAAATGCTCCGTCTGAGTTTTATCTCTCATATACGGAATACGTTCATCCGAAATTGTGTAGTACTTTTGTTTATAATACAGGATGTCCTCTCCAAAGGCGGGCTTGTTCTCACTCTCGTATAACCCTGAAGTGAATGTACGGTGCATGGTTTTAATTTGCTTATTTCCGTGGTCGATAGATATCAGCATAATAATTGCTCCTTTCTCTTGATATCTATATATACGAAAATAACGCACACTTTGCACTATTTATTTTGGAAAATATTCCCCTATATTGATTATACATTCTTTACGATTGGAAAGCGACACTCGCAAACGCTTATTATAATCGTTGTGCAATTACTGTCAACGCTATGCGGAGTGTATGCGTAAATGAATTTCGTCTATAATAATTGTATAGCAATTACAGAAAGGGGTGAAACGTATGATTGAAAAACTTATCGGTCAAAAAATTCAAGCATTGCGAAAAAAGCGTGGACTGACACAAGAGCAACTTGCGGAAGCGTTGGATTTAAGCAAAAATCATCTATCTGCTATAGAACGCGGAATTTACGGCGTAAAGATAGATCTATTAGTAAATATTATGAATTACTTGAATTGCTCTGCAGATGAGTTGTTTTGCGATGTAATCGATAAAGGGACAGTCATTAGAGCCTCAAAACTATCCGAGAAAATTGACAAACTCCCAACAGACGAACAAATTCGTATTCTTGATGTTGTAGAAACAATGGTAAAGAACGCTAAGAAGAATTGAGAAACTATAACAGCAAGTAATACCGATGCTGCAAATCGTATACGCTATCTATATTGATATACTTAACAAAAGTGTTACCAAAAGAAGCCGTTTGAAAATAACAGAAGGAGCACAGAATCAAACAATGGTTCTGTGCTCCTTCGATATCTAAATATTACTTATGAAATATAGTCACCCATCAAAAACTCCCCTGATGCCGTATCAAGAACCAAAGTATTTTTAGACAGACTTAATTCACCTTTATCATTCTTTTCCATAAAGAAGAAAGCAAGATACGTGTTTTCCTCATCCTCATAATAACCAAACATGATATCATCATGTCGGAACTGGCCTTCCTGTACGAAATAATATGCATCCGTCTCAGCAATCATCACACGTTCACTTCCGTCATGATTCATCCGCCATATCCGGCATCCGTTCATGATTTCAGCAGCTGCGGAAGAAGACCCCATAACAACCGTCTGGCCGGAGGAATACTGATTTTTCTTAAAAGTGAGATCGTCAGGGGCATCTGCAAGGCTTTCCATGGTGAATATATACCGGTCCGTTACGATGAAATTTGAACTACCAATATTCTCGGCAATGCGCTCACCTTCACCTATTTTAGAACCAATCTTACTTTTCACAAGATAATACTTATAAATGAAATTATCACTTTTCATCCCGATTTCAGGGTCTATCATCTCTATATCTTTTCCGATGGAATATCCGTAGCCATTGTGATATACGTTGGCGGTAAAACTGACTCCGTCATCCAACTTAGTCCAGTTTCCTGCATTCAGATCGGAAGTGTAAAACAAAGTCGCTCCATCCGAAGAATTCTTGCGCCAGTATATTGTTTCTCCGTCAATTGTTACAATATTGGGATAATCTCTGCCATCTGTGTATCCTTCTGTGGACTTGTAGGTTTCGGGAAGTGTTAATTCTGTTATCTTTCCGGTTTTTCCATCTACACGGTGCAGATGATAGGTACAGACAAGATTATTCCCTTCTTTCTCCCAAACAGCGGTATAGTAATAGAGAACATCGTCAGAAACCTTCAGAAAGATGATACTGTCCGAATATTCTTCCAGAACGTGTATCTGTCCCGTGGCAATGTGATAGGTACACAGTTTTTCTGTTCCGGTATATCCGTTTTCCCCTCTCAGCATCTGTCCGCGCTGAAAGAAAATCACCTCTCCGTCAATCATACTGCCCATGCAATCATAAAACGTACAATCAGGACTGTCGTGCATGCACAGCGGATCAATGCAGGCGGTGGTGGTATTTCCGGTAGTCAGGTTCACTTTCAGAGGCATGCCAATATTATTTATTCCTAATTTATCATGCTCAAGGCGATAGACGAATTTGTCATAAATCGGGGAGGGTGTATTGTCTGTTTGATTGATATTATCCGGAACATTTGACATTTCATCTTGATTACAGGAAACAAAAACAGTGCTGATCACGACCCAAATGAGAATAGATATCAGAATTTTCTTCATTACATAACTCCTTTTTATCATTATGTGCCTACACCATCACCAAAGACGTGCAGATAGTAATCCTCCAATGTTGGAGCAACGGTTCTTGCTTTGTCTGTGGGCATTTCCTCCGAAAGCACCCGCAGAATCACATCTCCCGTCCGCTCATCTCTTGCAATGTTTGTCACGCGAAATTGTTCCTGATACATCTGAACATCTGCTTCAGCACATGGTATGTTCCATACCTTGCCGTCAATCTTTTTGGTCAATTCGTGCGGTGGTGCCGCATCTATGATCACCCCTTTTTTTAGCATGATGATCTCTTTCGCGATAAACTCAATGTCGGATACCACGTGAGTAGCAATCAGCACAATCTTATTGAACGCGATTTTTGAGATGTAGTTGCGGATGGCGATGCGCTGCTTGGGGTCAAGTCCGGCGGTCGGCTCGTCGAGAATGAGAATTTCGGGTTTGCCGAGTACCGCCTGCGCCAATGTCAGACGCTGTTTCATTCCCCCCGACAGTGCGCCGATTTTTCGTTTAGGCACATCGTCCAGCTCAACTGCGGCGAGGATTTCGGGGATTTCCAGCTGTGCCGTGGCTTTGTCAAGTCCCTTCAGTGCTGCCATATACCACATGAAACGCTCTACCGTGAAGTTCGGGTACAATCCAGGGTACTGCGGCATAAAGCCCAGCTTTTCCCGGAACCGCACGCCCATCTCAAGGACGTTTTCGCCGTCATAAGAAATCTCGCCCGTATCCGACTTGAGATTATCGGTGAGGATATTCATCAGCGTAGATTTGCCGGATCCGTTTGGACCGAGCAGGGCGTATATACCGGGTTCGAGAGTGGCAGTAAAGCCATTTAGAGCAAGGTTTGTCCCATAGGATTTTGACACCTTTTCCATTTTCAATATCATGCTTGATTCCTCCCTTAATATTCTGCAAGTTTGTATTCCCCGGTTGATATATTAACAAGAAGAACGCCGGATTTGTTTTCGGCGATGTTGTTGTTTTCATCGACCGCTGCGGTTTTTCCCAGGAAAGCCACCCAATCACCAACTCCCCGCTTGCCATTTGGCACGTTTGCTTCATTCAAATAAAAACCGGTTTTGGAAAAGTCGCACAGCAGTCTGGTGTTTTTTCCGTCGTTGTCGCAAATGTATATTTTCCCTCCGCGCACATCGTATTGAGGTTTGCGTGTTCCGTCTAACTCATCGACATGGTAGCCAATGAGCCTGGGATTATCCTGAGCCATCGTATACAATATTTTGTTGTTGTACGGCAATGGCACAAGAGGAACCTTTTCAAGAGCCGTGAAACTGGTTTTGTTTTCGTAATCGTATCCGATGAGATTCACAACCATGCTTGTTATCCCACTGTTTTCCACTGTTCCTGCACCTTCAAGGTAGTAACCATATTTTTGATTCTCAAATAAAGCACTGTAACCCCGTTCCCCATACACAATACTCTTGAAATTGATATCGGTGGTAAAATATCCGATATCGTCCTTCCAATACATCTTATCACCGTCATATGCGTATGCATCCGGCATGGATAATAATGGCTTATCCGTCAGACGAACTCGTTTTTTTCCATTGAGGTCACATCTGTACACATCATAAATCCCTTCGGACTTTGCTGATTCGTCAGAATTCTGACTGCCTACATTATGTACTGTAAAGTACAACATATCCTCTGCTTTGAATAACCGAAGAATATAACCGCCATCCTTTTCCGAATCATATAAAACATCACTCTTTTGCGATTCCAGATTGTATCTGCAAAGCATTGTCGCATCCCCCCATGAATTACGACCTGCGGCATAGTAAAAATATTTACCTTCGACAATGAATGGGGAGGATGAAGTAAATCCATAGAAAGGACAGCCTTCTTCGGTATGAGAGCAAATCGGGTCAGGACAAACGTTGGTAACCGAGCCTGTCAGAACATTGACACGCGAGAACACACTGTCAATGAAAGTATAAATATAATTGTCCGTATATTCGTCGCTCGATATTGTTTCATTCGGCACCTCTTCATGGCATCCTGCGAACGCCAATAATGCACCTGCGATAAGTAGAATTGCAATCAGTTGTTTCATGCTATCATGTTTCTCCTCTCTATTCGGGGATTTTTGTTGGCAAATCACATAAGGGCCTCATTATCCCACATCTTTCATTTCCAATGCAGAATTATTTATAATTCAAGATGATTACCACTTGGAATGTTGATTTCGAGATATTCGTTGATCACTTATATATTGGTTGCTTTCAGCAAGCATCAACTGTATCTCCCACTTGCGATATCAAAGATAGAGGCAGAGCCTTCACGATCTGCAAGAATGATTTTTCCGTCATAAACAAGCTCAAATACTGCAT
>JAFQDR010000069.1 GCA_017415945.1 Oscillospiraceae bacterium | reverse complement strand
TTCGGATACTACAATACCATCCGGGTGAACAGCTTCAACCCGCACGGACTGCCGCCGGCGAAGATGCGGACAGGAGACACGGGTGGTATGTCTGCGTGAAGTTTTGGGTATTTTTCGACTGCACGGTTATTGACAATTCCATGTCATATTGACAGCATTTGCTACCTTAAATGTTTTATAGTCATACGAACTATTCGCGGTAATCGTATATTCATAACCGTTTGCCCGAACGATAATGCTACTATAAAACCTATATTTAATAATCGGAACTGCATTTCCTTCTTTAATAAATGTAGTCATAACGGAGATGATATTTTTGAAATTTACAAGTGCATTGTCACTGCCCTTTGATACATATTTGCCGTTTTCTTTTATGATATAATCAATCACATCATACTCGCCAAGTGATTCCAGAAATGTATCAAGAGCAATAGTAACCTCGCTTCCCATTACACCGTATAGGCTGTTTATGTCATTCAAATCTCGCCAAATAAGAGGGGTTACGTAATCAGGGTCAGTAGTATTGGACTGCAATAGGATGTAAGAATTTTTTATAGCTTTTTCATCAGCATCAACCTCGACAATAGCAAAACCGTTTGTATCTAACCAAGAGAACTCTTTCACACGAGTGTTGCAGTTTCCTTTTCTTGTCGGCGCCCAACCATTAACCTTTGACTTTTCCATATAGCGACTTAAATCTGCCGATTTGGAATAGTCGCTCATTTCATTAAATATGGCAACATCATTTTTCGCTATGCTTGTAACGACATCCTTTGTCCCAACAGCAGCAGAAAATTTCGTATATCTGCATTTGCATTTATTAGCCGAATCAAAACTGTGATTCTCCAAAGATGTTTGTCCGCAACCGGCAGTGCAGATTTTTTGATGACTTGCCGTATCGTAATAGTTATATCTATATTGATGGTCGATTGTGGGAATGGTCTGCGGTTCTGTTATTCGCACTTTACAAACAGAGCATATTGTATATGAAGAACGTCCTGCCTTGTTGCAAGATGGAGCAATTTCCTCGCCACCCAAAACGGCAGTATGTTCCAACTTTGCAACTTCTTCCTGTGCAGTCAGAACCTCACCACACTCGGAGCAATGCGAACCTTCGGTCAGCCCCGCTGCTGTGCAAGTGGGGGCGACTGCTTCATCTACAACTGCGGTATGCTCCAACTTTGCAACTTCTTCCTGTGTGGTCAAAACCTCGCCACATTCGGAACAATGCGAACCCTCTGTCAAACCCGTTGCTATGCAAGTGGGTGCGACCGCCTCATCTACAACGGCAGTATGTTCCAACTTTGCAACTTCTTCCTGTGCAGTCAGCACTTCGCCACATTCAGAGCAGTGCGAACCCTCTGTCAGACCTGCCTGTGTGCAAGTTGGCGCGACCGCTTCATCTACAACAGCGGTGTGTTCCAACTTTGCAATCTCTTCTTGTGCAGTCAATACCTCACCGCATTCAGAACAGTGCGAACCCTCGGTCAGACCTGCCTGAGTACAAGTGGGTGCTACTGCATTATCTAAAACTGGTGTGTGTTCGTGTCCGCAACTCGCCAGTGTGAGTAATACAAGAGATAAAAAAATTGCTGTAATCGTCTTTTTCACAATGTCTTCCTCCAATACCAAAGCAATAAAAAAAGCACCCCCGAGGGTGTGCCGAAAAAGTGCTGCATCCTCGTTCGTTGCCACACAAACCTTCGCTCTACTCGCATAGGGGATTAAGGAGAGCACCTTTTACCAAGGTAATCTCCCCCTATACGAGTAAAAATATTCGGTTTGTGTGGCACAGTTATTATAGTACATATTTCCCCAAAAGTAAAGGCATTTGAAAGAAATGTCATAATATCAGCAAAAGCATAGATTTCACCCTCTGCTTTCTTTTGAGTAGCGCTCAATCTTCTACGTGCCTTTTTTGTTCGATGTCTTTCAGCATATTCTCAATCTCTCTGATTGCTGATTGTCTTTTCGCAGTATGCTGTCTTGATTTTGGTATATCAGCTTAAGTGTGTCAACAAACTCTTTAGTGAAGATAATCTTTAAATCTTTCCCCGGCAAAATCAATAATTAAGGGCTGACGCATATCAAAATGCGCCAGCCCTTTTAATCTATTGCAGCCAAAAATTCACCGTAATATTCCTCTTCGGCGCGAGCTCTCGCTTTTACTGCTTCGTCGAAGCTGTAGTAGGAACCGAAATTCATGAGTTTGCCTTTGAATTTAAGACGGGCGCGCCATTTGCCGGTGCGTTTGTCGTAGTAGACGCCGCGGGCGCCGCTGGTGTTGGAGACGCTGAGCTTTTCGCTTTTGATGCGGCTGATCTGAGTGCCATCGACATAGCCGGCAGCGTCGCGCATTTTATCGGAGGCGTATTTTTCGGCGCAGCGGCTGCACATGCTGAGGGCGGGATTGGTGAGGATATCGGTGGCTTTGTAGGTGATCTCGCCGCAGTCGCAGAGGCATTTCCAGAGGCGGCGTTTGCGTTTACCGCGGGTAGAATATTGGTCGGAGCGCTCGAGAACGGTGAGGGTTCCGATATGCTTGCCGGTGAGGTCGTTTTCCTTGGCACAGCCGCAGGAGGTGGTGTGACCGGAGCGCAGATTGGTGCCGAGGACAGTACATTCTTTACCGCAGTCGCAGGTGCAGAGCCAACGGCGCTTGCCGTGTTTGTCGGATTCGGCGGCGGCGGTGACGGTGAGTTTGCCGAAGTGCTGACCGATAAGGGAGTCCTGTGTTTTCATATATGTAGTTATGGAAAAAGGGCATAAGTTAGCTTATGCCCTTTTGTTGTCATTATCTAATAATCAGAAACTAAATATTTTATTATGCGCCTGTCCGTGCGTTCTTCCACTCTTCGATTGTACCATAAGATACTCCACTATCGACAAATCCTACGTTAGCACCATCTTCGATTGCAATATTAATTCTATTAACATCAGTAATAGCAGAAAGATCAATTGCACCAACTGTTGCACCGGCTTTAACAGTTAAACCATATTTAGTAGTGTTCATATTTCCAAGAATAACAATGGTTTCAATTTCAGTTCCGGATTCAACAGTAACTTCCGCTTGATTCCACATAATGAATGATCCGATTTTTGAATTATTAAGCGTAGTATTAGAATAATTTACAGCCGCTACATCGTAAACAGGCCACATAGGATCTGTGTCTAAAGGAGAAAGAGTAGTACCAGATACTTCACAATTGTTCAGTACTGCTGTACCATATACACAAAGAGCGGGTGAAACATTTGCGGAGAACGAAACGACTTCTGTGTCTATAATATCTACATTGTTCAATATTGTATTATAATTATTATATGTTGCATTCTGATAATGACCGAGCATAACAGCAGACATAGTACCACTGAAAGTTAAATCATTCACTGTAACGATACTACCATTTGCAGAGGACAAAATGGTAGACATTGCAGGAATAGTACCGCCTTCCCATGTGAAAACATCAACAGAAGATGCAGTAGATTTAATTGTATTTCCGTTACCGTTTATGGTAATTTCTCCAGTAGAATTATTGGTATGGATAGGAGCCATTCCATCCGCAACTGTGATATCGTGATTCAATGTTAAAGTTCCGCCATCAGATAAATCGCTTGTATCAAGAACTACATAATACCAAACATCACCATTCGCCTGTTTCTTTTCAACTACAGTATATCCATCAGCAACAAAATTGGTATTTGCTCCTTCAGAAATATTATCAGCAGGATTCCAGTTTACAAACGTACCGCCATAAACATTGATTTCACCCTGATTATCTTTCTCATTCAGGAGCCATACACCTTCACTACGTGCAGAATAGAAACCACCGTAGATATTGATCTTACCGCCATTTGCACCAGCATAGATCATATCGTAATGATGTGCAGAGTCAGCCGGTGTTCCATTACCGTCATGAATGAATGTACCGTCATAGATATTAACAGTCGCGCCATCCTTAGCCCATACTGCACAATCCTGGCTGCCTGCATCATAATAACCACCTGCGATATTGACTACAGTGTCAGCACCTTCAGCAGTAATTACATCAGTAGCAGTTGTTGCCTTTAATGTGGTGTTGATTGTGTGTGTACCGGATGTGAAGTAGCTTACAAAGTCAGCGTCTGCATCGTAGTCGGAACCGAAGCTATCCTCTTCATATGTAACCTGTGTTGCAATTGCATTCAGACCAAGAATGATCTGAGGAATATCGGTACCGTTGTGATTGGCTTCATTACCAACTGTTTCAGGCATACGGATGAGTACGCAAACATATGCTTCAGTCCAGTCACCATCGGGATAAAGAACACTGGGGTTATTAAATGCAAGTTCATCATCCTTTAATGCTTTTTCATCCCATGCAAAATTTGTAACGAGTTTTTCACGAGAATCGTAGAAACTCTCGATCTCTTCAACGCTGGAAAAAGGCTGAATTGCAGCAACAAGGCTATCGGAAAGATAGAATTCGTCACCTGCCTGATTAACACCGGGAGTTTCTTCGTAAACATCAATGTCCATCTTGTACTTGAACGCAAGGCTGCCCTTGTTCTCAACCTTGAGCCAAATTGCCTGAGTATAACCGGGCTCGTACAAAGCTTCGTCATCGAAAATCTTTGTGTTTTCGTCTACTTCTTTCCACTTTGTATTCTCTGCACCATAGGGCTTGTACGATACCACCATGTCGAGATTTCCGGAACGGATAATGTTTCTTCCGCTTGTTACACTGTCAGTAAACCAAGCAAATGTTGTTCCAATCAGCGATGTGAAGCAGAGAATCAGCGCAAGAGCACTGCTCAGAATCGCACGCTTGATTGCTTTCTTGTTAGTCATGTTTATTAACCTCCTTCTGGTATTATTTTGTAGACTAACGCTATGTAGGGCGGATTTTCCGCAGTACATCATTTTTCCCGCATCGGTGAGGACGAAATACAACATAATGTGGATTATGTTGTATTCATGTGTTATATAAAAACGCTCGGCTGCTGAATTGAAAAAAATATGCATGACAAAAAAGCCTTTCTGCCAACTTTTCTTTTTGAAAAAGCAAAAAGGTTTCCTTTTCATGCATAAAAAAGAAATTTATTTGAACAAACTTTCGAAAAGCTATTGCAATTTTGTAATTTTATGTTATAATGATTTATGTAAATTGTATCTGTGCGTCCGAGTTTACAACATAATCCACATTATGTTGTATGAGCTATCGGGCGCTTTTTTACGTCACAAGCCGCATTCGCTCGAGCAGACGACGGTGCTCTTTACCGGTGGTCATAATATAGATTCGTGTTGTGTTCAGGCTGCTGTGTCCCAGCAGATCAGCAAGCTTTGCGATATCCTGCTTGATTTCATAAAAGCTCCGCGCGAACAGGTGGCGCAAATTATGTGGGAAGACTTTCGTTTCGCTGACCCCCGCTTCCCTGCACAGCCCTTTCATCTCACGCCAGACATTGCTTCGATCGAGCGGCGCTCCCCTGCGTGTAGTGAAGAGGGCGCCTGCCGTGAGTTTTTTTGCCTTTGCATATCGCAGCAGCTTTTTCTGCAGGGCGGAGACGATCATGATACTGCGGGTTTTGCCCTTACAGTTCACGGTGATCACACCGCGGCGCACCGCTTCGAGGGTGACAAACTGCAGCTCGCTGATACGCATTCCCGTGCCGCATATTGTCTGCAGAACGAGCGAGAGGCGCTCGTTATTCTTTCTCTCTGCAGCGGCAACGAGGCGCTTGTATTCCTCCTTTGTCAGCTCCTCTTCGGCTGAACAAAAGGCTTTTTTCTGAATTTTGAACTGCTTGACGCAGAGATCCTGCCAGCCGATAAAGATGAAAAATGAATTGACGGCTGCAAGCATGGAATTGATGCTTACATAGCGATAGTGTCGGGCGAGGTGCTCTTTATATGCGATGACGCTGCTCTTGCTGATTGTGCTGTCGCCTGCGTAGGTGTGGAATTTGTTCATATCGCGCATATATTTTTGGACAGTATTCGCGCTTTTTTCCCGGCTTTCGAGATATGCGCGATATTGTGCAAGCATAGCTTTTGTGATTCTGCGATCATTCATTGTATCCTCCTTTGGATAACGGTTATTTTGCTGCGATTTTACATCGTTATGATTGTCTCCCGATGGGGAATGATTTATTATATGGGAATAGAAAGGGACTGTCGCATTTGCATGCGACAGTCCCTTGAATATTGATTTTGACGGTCAAAGGCCGCCATTTCAGGGCGTTTTACGCCCTGGAACCAATCAATATACGCCACAAAATCGAAAATTTTGTGGCTGGGCTGTTGCAAATTTTCATTTGCAACAGCCCCTTATTTTTCGTAATCGTCATTGCCCCGGAAGCTCTCCCGAAATTTCATTGGCGTTATCTGCATGGTCTCACGAAAGCTGCGAATGAAGCTGCCGGAATCTGAAAAGCCGCAGATTTCGGCGATTTCCGAGAGTGAGCTTTTACCTTCGATCAGCAGCTTTCGCGCATGGGCAACCCGGCAGAGCTTGCGGTATCGGTGAGGCGTAAATCCGGTATATTCTTTGAAGCAGGCAATGAAATGTGAGGTTGAGAGGTAATAACCTGCGGCGATCTCCTCCACCGAGGTTTGATCTCCGAAGTGGGATTCGATATAGAGACGTGCTTCCTCCATGCGCAGGTCGCCGCGGCTGCATCGGAAGCTGTTTTGCGATATTCGGTAAAGATGCAGCAGCAGCTCGTGGAAGAGCAGGCGCGACATATCCTCCCGATATGGATTATTGCATATCAGCTCCTCATGCAGGCGCCGGATCAGAGAGCAAACAATGGTTTGCTCCTGCAGTGAGAATACTTGATTTCGGTCTGCGCTTTTGAAAATGAGAATTGATGCCAGCATCGGAGGAATCTCAAGCATGTTGAGATGGTCGCAATCAATATGGAATCCGATTCTGGAATAGGGGAAGCACTCCGGATAAAGATCGTGCGTTTCAAGCGCCGGAATGACTGCCATATCGCCTGCATGAAGGCGATATTCTTTTTCACCTATATTCATGCGCACAGCGCCATCAGTGATCAGAAGAAATTCGCACGACCGATGCACATGACGTATTGATACTGCGTTATCTTTCGGAGTTGAGGTAGATTGCCATGTATGAATCAATGTCATTTTCATCCCTCCCGACTTCATTTTAACACAGCACATTGACAATTTCAATGCAAATCGGTATTTTTGCATATTATTTCCCTGTTTTCGCTCGTGATTTTTGCTGCAATCACTGTTATAATGATATCAGCTTAAATTGCTGCTATTTTGAAAGGAGATAAATTCCATGTTAAATAAAGTAGTTGTTATCACAGGAGCTTCGGGTGTGCTCTGCGCAGAATTTGCGCGTGATCTCGCAGGGAAAGGTTATCATCTTGCCTTAATTGCACGGCATGAGGAAACGCTGCTTCCCATTATGCATGATATTGAAAATTCGGGTGGCATCTCGAGAATTTATCCTGCCGATGTTACCGATGAGAATGAAGTTCGTGCGGCACACGATAAGATTCGTACCGAGCTTGGTCCCTGCGACATTCTCATAAACGGTGCGGGAGGAAATCATCCCTGCTGTATCACAGACAGTGAGTTTTTCGACGGGAAGGTGCAGGACGGCAAGACTTTCTTTAATATGACACGCGAGGGCTTCTCTCACGTATTCGATCTGAATCTATGGGGTACAGTGCTTCCCTGTCAGATTTTTTCGGAAGATATGATAGGACGCGACGGTTGCTGTATTTTGAATATTTCGTCCATGGCAGCATATTCTCCTCTGACAAAGACACCGGCTTACTGTGCGAGCAAAGCTGGAATCAGTAATTTCACCCAATGGCTGGCAGTTCATCTGGCTCCTGCCGGAATTCGCGTCAATGCTATTGCGCCCGGTTTTTTCTTAACCAATCAGAACCGCACACTGCTCGCCAACAAGGATGGCTCACCAAAGCCCCGTGCAGCCAAAATCATCTCTCAGACTCCCATGAGGCGACTTGGCAACCCCCGTGAGCTTCTCGGATCGCTGGAATTTTTAATTGATGAGACAAAATCCGGTTTTATGACAGGGTGCATTCTGCCTGTTGACGGTGGTTTTTCCGCCTACAGCGGTGTATGATATTATTTATAATTAACGTGATTTTACTTAAAAGGAGAATTTATCATGGCAATTCAGAAAGTAAGTGCTCAGCTTTTCACACTTCGCGAATTTGAGAAAACAGAGGAAGAATTCATTACCACCATGCAGCGTCTCTCCGAGATGGGATTTGAATATGCCCAGTTCTCAGGTGTTACAGCTCCTATGAAGCCCGCACGAGTCAAAGAGATTATGGATGTAGCAGGAATCAAGATCTGCTGCACTCATATGCCCTGGGAACGTCTGCGTGACAATCCCGAGCAGGTTGCCGAGGACAATATCGCAATGGGCAATACAGTGGTTGGCTTTGGATCCTATACAGAAAACAAACTTGCAGTCCGTGAGGATGTTGACCGCTACCTGAAACAGCTTGAGCAGATTGGTGCTGTTATGAAAAAATACGGTTTGACCCTCGCAATTCACAATCACTGGAATGAATTCCACCGTTTCGACGGTAAAAGTGTGCTGCAGATCACACGCGAAAATACCGATCCTGAAGCGATTGAATTTATCTTCTGCTGCTACTGGGCACTTTACAGCGGAGCTGATCCTGTTGAATATATCAGGGAATTCAAGGGGCGAATCACCTGCTGTCACTATAAAGACATGACCATGCGCGACGGTGAGCGTACCTTTGCTCCTGTCGGTGAGGGCAATATGAATTATCGCGCAATCTGGGACGCATGCGAGGAAACAGGCGTCAAATACGCACTGATTGAGCAGGACAGATGCTTTGAAGATCCTTTCGTTTGTGTAGCTAAGAGTAAAGCCTACATGGAGTCACTCAGCAAGTAAGGAGGTCTATTATGTCACATCAGAAAAGCAGTGGTATTAACTACGCCCCAAAAGGCAAAGCCAATCCTGTTGTAAAACCTGGAGAATTTCGCTTTGCCGCTGCCGCACTCGACCATGGGCATATTTATGGCATGTGCAACGGTCTGATTGAAGCAGGTGCTGTTTGCTGCGGTGTGTATGATCCCAACCCGAAGAAGGTTGCTGCCTTCCTTAAAGTATATCCTGATATTCCGGTAGCAGATAACTTCGATGCATTGCTGGAGGATTCCTCTATTCAAATGATTGCAGCAGCGGCGATTCCATGTGAGCGCTGCGAGCTTGGCATTAAAGTTATGGATTCAGGCAAGGATTATTTTACTGACAAAGCACCGCTGACTACCTTGGGGCAGCTTTCACTTGCCAGAGAAGCAGTGACTCGCACCCGACGCAAGTATATGGTTTATTACAGCGAACGGCTTCATGTGGAGAGCGCTGTGCTGACAGGACAGCTCATCAAAGAGGGCGCCATCGGAAATGTGGTTCAGGTGATCAATCTGGCGCCTCACCGACTCTCTCCCGATGAGCGCCCGGACTGGTTCTGGAGCCGTGAGATGTCGGGCGGTATTCTCTGCGATCTGGGCAGTCACCAGATCGAACAGTTCCTCTATTACAGCGGCAACAGATCAGCAAAAATTGTGTCGTCTCATCTCTGCAACTATACCCGTCCTCAGAATCCCGACTTCGATGACTTTGGCGAGGCAAACCTGATTGGTGAGAACGGTGCTGCACAGTATCTACGCGTCGACTGGCTGAATCCGGACGGGCTTGGTGCATGGGGTGACGGCAGACTTTTTATACTTGGGACAGCAGGCTTTATTGAGGTACGAAAGTATATCGATGTTGCACGTCAGGCTGAGGGAGATCAGATTTATCTGGTGGATCATCAGAGTGAACGGCACATCTCGGCGGCAGGAACGGTAGGCTTTCCCTTCTTTGGCGAGCTGATTCTCGACTGTCTGAACCGCACCGAAAATGCCATGACTCAGGAACATGCTTTTGCTGCTGCTGAGCTCGGTGTACGGGTACAGGCTGAAGCTGTTCGAATTCATGCGAATATAGGTGAGAAAAATAATGGTATATGCAGCATTTGAATCAACCGTATATCTGATCAGAAACATTTTTCTTGCATACGGTTTTTGCGAAAGGGACAGCCTGAGGATCACCGATGCTCTGCTTACCGCTGATCTTGCAGGTATCGAATCTCACGGTATTCAACGCATGATCCGATATGATGAAGCGATCCTTACAAAAATGGTAATTCCCAATGCAGAACCCGAAATTATTCATGAGACGTCCCTCTCTGCTGTAATCGATGCGCATCAGGCAATGGGACAGCTCATCAGCATTGAGGCGATGAATCTTGCCATTAACAAAGCAGAGAAGAACGGCTTCGGCATTGTAACGGTACGCAATTCCAACCATTTCGGTATCGCAGGTTATTATGCGCGCATGGCTGCTGAAAAAGGTCTCATTGGTTCTGCAATGACCAATTCCGAAGCGATTATGGTACCGACAAACGGCTCAAGGGCAATGCTCGGTACCAATCCAATCGCCATGGCATTTCCCGCCGATCCTGTTCCCTTCTGCTTTGACAGCGCTACTACAGTGGTACCGCGCGGAAAACTGGAAGTATACCGCAAGGCTGGCAAAGAGCTTCCCGACGGCTGGGCGGTTGATACCGACGGCAATGTGTGCCGCGATCCGAGCTTGATTATAGATAACATTTCCGGCAAAAAGGGGGGCGGCATTCTTCCTCTTGGAGGCGCGGGAGAGATCTGCGGAGGTCATAAAGGGTATGGCTTTGGCATGATCTGTGAGCTATTCAGCTCTTTGCTCTCATGCGGGGTACCCTCCTATGAATCCTACACCAAAGACGGAATTGCCGATTCCGGACATGCGTTTATTGCAATGAACTACAATTTATTCGGAAATCCCGAAAAGCTGCGCTGTGAGTGCTCCCGCATATTAGAAGATATCCGTAATGCTCCGCCAATTGAAGAAGGAAAACGCATTTATATCCACGGGGAGAAGGAAGCTGAATCGGCAGAACGTGTCCGCAGACAGGGTATTCCCGCAAATGAAAAGACCATCGATGAGCTGAAGGATATCTGCCGCAGGCTGCATATTCCCTTCTCTCTGGAATGGAAGGAAGGATAGTTTATTATGAAAGACAACTGGCTTTTGACATCAGACACCGCGAGATCTCTCTACAGGAGGGTAAAAGATCTGCCGATCGCAGATTATCATTGCCATCTCTCCCCGAAAGAAATTTTTGAGAATTATCCCTTTGACAACATTGGTGAAATATGGTTGGGACATGATCATTACAAGTGGCGTCTCATGCGTGAATACGGCATTGATGAAAAATATATCACCGGAGCTTCCACATGGAAGGAAAAATTTGAAGCATATGCCGCTGCCATCGCAACAGCAGCCGGAAATCCCCTTTATCACTGGACACAGGCTGAGCTGGAACGATATTTCGGCATCACCAAGCCACTGAATCCGGATACGGCAAATGAAATTTGGATTACTGCCAATCTCAAGATAAAATCCGAAGATATGTCTCCCCGCAGTCTGATCATAAATTCCAATGTCCGCGCACTAGCCACCACCGATGACATCCTTGATTCTCTTTCCTACCATGAGAAAATTGCTGCTGATACATCATTTCCCGTAAAAGTTCTGCCCACATTCCGCTGCGACAGGCTGCTCGATATGCAGGCGGAGGGATACCCGGCATATCTGCGCGAGCTGAGTTTTGTTTCTGGAATCTCGATTAGAGATCTTGACAGCTTTAAGGCAGCGGTAATCGCACGCATGGATTATTTTGTCGCTCATGGATGCCGTTTCAGCGATATCGGAACCAAGCTCTTCCCCAACCGTGTCGCTGATGATGCGGAGGCGGCACTGTCCTTTTCCAAATGCATGAAGGGTGAAACATTGAGCCATGAGACGCTTCACGGTTTAATAGGATATATTTATGTCTTTCTTGCGATTGAATATTACAAACGCGGCATGACCATGCAGTGGCATCTTGCCAGTCTGCGCAATGTGAATTCTTCAATTTACCGTCTTCTTGGACCCGATTCGGGGGCTGACTGCATGAGCAGCCTTATTCCCGTAGAGGATATACTTCGCCTACTTGATGCGATTCAGGAGAGCGGTGGTATCCCCAGAACGGTACTCTATACACTTAATCCGACCCAGAATGCCGCATTTTCTGTTATTGCAGGATGTTTCCCTCAGGTAATATGCGGAACTGCCTGGTGGTTCTGCGATCATAAAGATGGTATTGAAGAAGTTATCCGCACAGTGGCATCGACCGCTCATCTCGGTACCTTTCTTGGCATGCTGACCGACTCACGAAGCTTCCTTTCTTATGCACGCCACGATTATTTCCGCAGAATTTTCTGTTCGGTGATCGGTAAATGGATTGACGGAAGCGAATTCCCCAACGATCAATACACCGATAAACTGCTTACTGATGTATGTTATCACAATGCCGCGGAATTATTTGAATAAAATCACAAAGGCACTGTAATTTCGCACGATTTACAATGCTAACGCACGATTTGACAATTGTTTTATAGTGTTTTTATTGTATAATGATAAATAAATAGATTATCTACAGGAGGCACTTATGAAATAATTGAACTTGACACTCCTCAGCGCAGCTCTTGTATTGACTCTTTTAACATCCTGCGCATCCGATCAGGCATCCGACAGAAAAATGCAGAATCAGTCCGAAACCCAAACACAAACCGAGAACATCGTCGAGACTGTAGCTGGTCTTGAACGTGCAAAGCTTCGCAGAGTAACAACAATGAATAACGGAGAGCCCTCACTTGCTCTTTCTGCCGAGCGTAATGTCACACTGGCAACCACAGCACTCACCATCTCCACAGATGCAAGCAAAACACTTATGGCTGATTCTTATGCAACCGCCAATGGTTGGCCTGCAGTATCCTCCTGGTTTGCAGCAGGCGGAGCTCTCATGCGTTCCTCGACCTTTGAGCCGATTCCCCGTGATTTCCGCGCCATGGAAACAGACTTCGGTGTACTTCCCTATCCCAAGCTGGACGAAAATCAGGATCGCTACTACACGCTTCCCGAACATACTTCTTTCATGGTTGTCTTCCCCACTACATGCAACGCAGATATGAGTGGTCTCATCATTGAAGCTATGGCTGCCGAATCCACCTACACAGTCAAAGAAGCCTTCTACGAAACCTGTCTCAACGAGAAGTCGGTACGCGACGAAGAATCCAAAAAGATTCTTGATATCATCTTCGACAGCAAATTCTTCGATATCGGCTACTTTCTTGATTTCGGCGGTGTCCGCAGCCAGATTCAGAACCTTGAATCCAGCGGTAAAACAGATGTTGCAAGTGCATTCGAGAAGATCAACAAGCAGGCGCAAAAAGCTCTTGATAAATTCCTCGACAGCTATTCTGATTAACTGCAAACAGCAAAACAGGCACATCACCGCGATATGCCTGTTTTGCGTATTATTTTTGCTTTTTTTATAATTCGAGCAGTACTTTTATCCGTGATATGCTGGTTTCGTAATTATCCGATGGCTGACTGCAGAGCCGAAAGAGCTCACGGCAGTCTTTTATTTTTTGACTCAGCTTATCGCTCTTTCGCGTCATATCATTAACAGAAGCTTCGGCTTCAATCAAGCACTCTTCAATCGGTTCAAATGCTCCCGAATTTTTATATGAACAGCTGACAATCCACACAAGCTCGGAGCTGTGAAGAGCAAGACATGTGTTTACCTGTTTCTTGAGATAAGCGCGCTGAGCCTCGGCAACCGTTTCCTGAGCGGCGCCGCTGAGAGCTGTATATACATAGATCACACCCTCTGTAAGCTCATCGGCAGAGAGATTCAAGTTTTCGCTGAGTGCCTCGACCGTCATATCTGTTTCGCCCCCTTCGACAATCTCCCATGCTCTGCACAGATCATCGGCAATTGGAGTGAGCATCTCGAATATTGCTTCGATTTTTGCTTCATTGATTTGAAGCGCTTTTGCACGCTCCTCTTGAATTTGACATGAGTTAAGCATCATAAGCAGAGCAATCAAAAATGCGGCAGCTTTTTTCATGGCGGTATCACAGCTTTCTTTTACTTTATCGAATTATTGTGTTAATTTATATTATATACTATTATTCTTGATTTGTAAAGATTAGTTATTTTGTTTTTCGACATAATTGCAGTGAAATAATTTTTAATATTTTTACATAGTGAGCAAGAAATTTTTACTTTGCATTTACCACCAAACATAATATAATCGATCGAAAATTATATATCCTTTTGAGAATAGCGTTATGCCGCTTGCAACGACAGCAAAGTCAATGCAAGCGGCATTTATTATGTTGTATAATATTGTGCCTGAGCAGTCCAAAGCTCATAATACTTACCGTTTTCGTCGGCTAACAGTTCGTTGTGAGAACCGACTTGTACGATCTCACCGTTATCGAATACAACAATCTTGTCACAGAATCGGCAGGAAGACAGTCGGTGGCTGATGTAAATAGCAGTTTTATCACCGACTAATTCATCAAATTTTGCGTATATTTCCGCTTCCGCTATCGGATCAAGTGCAGCAGTGGGTTCATCAAGTATGATAAAAGGTGAATCTTTGTAAAGCGCGCGGGCAAGAGCAATTTTTTGTGCTTCACCGCCCGAAATATTTACGCCTTCATCATCGAAATTTTTGTAGATTGGCGTTTCAAGTCTTTTGGGCATATCGTCGTATCTCTCTCCAAAACCAACCTCCTTCAGGCAGCTCTCTGCCTTTTTCGTATCCCATGCTGAGGCTGATGATACATTATTGCCAAGCGGAAGTGCCAAGAGCGAATAGTCTTGAAAGACAACCGAAAAAAGATCAAGATACTGACGATAATCATATTTTCGGATATTGAAATCGTTCATATATATCTCACCCTCGGTGGGATCATACAGACGACACATCAGCTTGATAAATGTAGTCTTTCCCGAGCCGTTCATTCCGACCACCGCAAGACGCTCGCCAACCTTAAAGGTCAGATTGACATTCTTCAAAGCATATTTTTCGCTTCCCGCATATTTAAAGCTGACATTTTTGAACTCAATATCATATTTCTTGTCACTTCGCTTTTCCACGGCAAGAGAGCCTTGATACATATCATTGGGAATATCGAAATACTCCAAATATAGCTTAAGAAATTGTTCGTTTTCTTTAAAAGCTCGGAACGGGACTGCGATAAGCGTTGCAAGATCGATCATGAAGCGCTCAAGATATCCCGTGTACTTGATAACACTGCCAACCGAAAATGCTCCAAGCGTGCAGAAAAAACATACCAAAAGGAAATTAAACAGTGTGCTTGTCAGAGTAAGGATTGTATTTGGCACACCCATTTTGAAATCAAAGCTGTTGCCCTCCGAAAAGGCTTTCAAGTGATCTTTGTTCAGCTTTTCTTCCATTTTTCGAATCATAATGCCCTGGAGATAGATCCTGCTGTCCATACCGCTGCAATACATTCCTCTGGACAATCTGTTTTCTCGAAGCATCATGTCGCTGACCCTGATCCAGAATTTTGAATGCATTGTACCGAACTTCTTCATCCATAAATTCTGCAGAACAGCAAAGAGAATCATTCCCAGTAAAAACACAAGTCCAAGCCATTGGAAGCCAACCGTTGCGATCTTTGTTATCATTTCAATAAAAAAGATCATCGAGAACATGATATTAACTCCGCTTTGCACCAATAAATTTACCGTTTCCCGCATTTGAAGGATGCCATAATTGTTGATATATCCGTTCTCCCGGATTTTGCGTCTGAGTGTTCTTATTTCGGGATCCTCTAACTTGTCATAATCAAGAGAAAGCGTCTTTCTGTTAAATGCCAAGGATTCGTTGTTATTCAGAATTTCAAGCTGCAGGTTTACAGTGTAACTCAACATTGCATTCATGATGTGAAAAAACAAATTTCCAAACAGTGTAACAACAACAAGCATAAATATTGTCTGTCTGCCCTGCTCCTCATAAAGTGCGGTTACAATCTCTGCAGACATCCAAAGATTAAAATAAGGAGAGATCGAACTAAAAACGATCTGTAAAAAAGACAGCGGGAAATACTTCTTGTTAAAAGAATGATAGAGCTTGAACGCTCGCTTTGTAATATTTTCTTTACGCATTGATCTCGCCCTCCTTATAATATTTTGCCTGTACGCCAAACATGTAGGCATACCGTCCGTTTTGTTCCATCAATTCGCGGTGTGTGCCGCTTTCTTTTATCACACCGTCCTCCAGCAAGACAATACGATCACAAAACCGCGTACTTGCAAAGCGGTGTGAAATATAGATCGAGGTTTTGTTATGTGTCAGATTTCTGTACTGCAGGTAGAGATTATTTTCTGCAATCGGGTCAAGTGCAGATGAAGGCTCATCAAGAATGAGTAAATTTCCATTTTTATAAATCGCACGAGATAAAACCAACTTTTGCATCTCGCCGCCCGACAGATCTACGCCATCGTCGTGAATACCCATCATCAAGTGGGTGTCGACACCGTTTTCAAGGCTGTCGATCTTCTCCCAAATACCTGCAGATTTCATAGCAGCTATTGCATCTTCTCTCGCGGTAGGCCGGTCGAAATCTGCGCTTGCTACATATTCAAACATGGTAACACAGAGGGGACGTATTTCCTGGAACACAGCTGAGATCATCGTGTAGTATTCTTCAATATTATATTCTTCGATCCGCTTACCGTTCACCAGAATCTCGCCTTTTGTTGGGTTGTAAAGTCCGCAAATTAATTTGACCAGAGTGGTTTTTCCCGCTCCGTTGATACCAACGAGAGCAAGACTTTCACCCGCCTGCAGGGTAAGGTTGATGCCTTTCAGAGTATAGTCTTCTGCGCCATCATATTTATACCAAACATCACGCAATTCTATGCTGACCGCGCTTGCGGGGATTTCACAGCCTTTGCCATGATTGAATTTGTTGGGATAATCGAAAAATTCACGATAATAAGAAATCTTGTCAGCCCTCCGGTTCAACTGTGCGACATCTCCCACAATGCCGTGAAGATAACTTGAAACGCTTCCGATGATTCCGAAATAGAATACAAAATCACCGACAGACAGATCTCCCGTTAAAAGCATTCCAATCAATACTGCATATGCAACGCCGTTCTGTATCAAGGTCATCAGCCCCGCAAGAATGGATGCCCACAGCCCACGCAGATGACAGCGTCTATTCCACATCAGAATATGGGAGCGGTAATTCTGCATCATTTGACTCAGCCACCCTTCGAGACCGTAAAGCTTGATATCCTTTGCAGCTTGGAAATCTTCGGAAAGACCTGCAAGATACCCCGCTTTTCTGCTTTCCTTTTCCCACTTATGTTTATTCTTTTCGTAATATCTGTTTTGCCAAAGCGTAGTAAAATAAGAAAGAACAGAAATAGCAATAACCACGGCAAACACAACAGGATTGATCATTGCAAGAAGTGAGGAATACGTGATAATACCCAAGAGATGCACAAGTGTACGGGAAATATCCTTCCAAAGAAACTCAGGTGCGCAGTTTCCGGACGATGAATCTCCCCAGGCATAACCGTTTATCTTTTGGTAATCCTGTTTTTCGGTGTTTTCATAATCGGTTTTATAATTTCGTGAATAATTCATCTCGGTTTGGTAGATACCCGTAGGATAATAACGCCGCGAGTTGCAGCGCGTATTAATCAGGTTTTCTAAAATATCCAGCAAAAGATATGCCAGAATAATGAAAACAACAATACACACGAGTTCGGCAAAGGGCGTTCCCGCGCCGATGCTGTCGATGAGATATTTTCGAGCATATGATCCGACGAGGGGAGATATGACCCCTATCGGCACAGAAGCGAAGATAAAAAACACGAATCGCCTGTCCAGCTTCCATAAATTTCTGATTGCCCACACAAGACAGCCAATTTTTGAATACTTCGGCTTTTCTTTTGGAATTTTAATTTTTGAACTCATATTGACCCCCTCATTACTTTGGATGTCTGTATTATAACATCAGAAAAAATAAAAAAGCGCAATCTGTTGTCAAACGTCGAAAATTTGATGTGAATTGCACTTTGTTATGTTTATTGAGGTAAAAGGATTTCGGTAGAAAAGGCACCGTCTTCGCTTGCACGAGTCAGATATCCGCCATACTTCTTAATGACAGCGTCAATGCGGGCAAGACCGAAACCGTGCCCCTCGCCTTTGGTAGTCTTAAAGTTATGTTTTTTATAACCCTCTGCAGTGTTTGTCAGCGATAAATACAGGTAGTTGCCCTTCATTTCCATATAGATACGGATTAGGCGTTCTTCTTCCGGAAGAGACGAACACGCTTCAATGGCATTATCAAGTAAATTGCTGATAATAATACAAAGATCAAGCTCCGAAACTGTCAGCAAAACAGGAATCCGTGCATCTGCCTTAACTTTTATGTTCTTCGCAGCTGCAATAGAAAGCTTACTGTTGAATATCGCGTCAGCCATTCTGTTGCCGGTCTTGATTACGGTTTCAACATTGGTTAAATCATCGTCAAGCATATCAAGATAGCGATTTATTTCCTCATATTCGCCGTTTTGGGCATGAACCTTCATCGTCTGAATATGGCTTCTGTAATCGTGCCGCCAACCACGCATCTTATTGTACATATTTTCCACTTCAGCATAATGCTTTTTCAATATCTCACTTTCTGCGGCGGCAATCCTTTTAGCAATCAGTTTATCAAATAACATAATCTTATTCCTTATAAGTATTTGATCAAAGCAGCATGTACCTCATCGTACATTCCTCGGCTGATGGGAACAATTTCTCCGTTCAGCATTGTAATATCGGTACGATTAATTCTTTTAATATATTTCAATCCAACAATATAGGAACGATGTACCTTAATAAAGGTCTCATCAAGCTGTTCTGCGAACTTCGCTAAAGAAATGCGTGAACGGTAGACACCGATTACTGTATGCACTGCCACATGGACATTTTCTGATTCAACGAAACATATATCTGCAAGCGATACCTTCACATCTCCCTCAGGAGTGTTCATAAGCACTGCTCTCTGCCGATAATTAAGGTTGTTTACCGCACGGTCAAGTACGAGCAGAAGCTTTCTTTCGTCTGCCGGCTTGATGAGATAATGAAGAGCCGATACATCAAAGCCATCACTGAAATATTCATAATATCCCGTTATAAAAACGATTTGTACGGTAGAATTTTCCTTGCGAACTGTTTTTGCCAGTTCAATGCCACTCATTTCGGGCATTTCTATATCAAGTAATAATATATCAAAGTCCTTTTCCTCTGAATAGTCGAATAGAAAAGATTTAACTGAAGGATAACATTTTACTTGAGCGATATGACGGTTTTTGCTCGCCCAAGCTGATACTACACCCGATAAATATTTAATTTGATCCTGTTCATCGTCACAGATTGCAATTTTTAATTTCATTGTCATTACCGCCGGTTATAATCGGTATTATCAAACACTTTATATCAATTATACTTGATTAACTTATGTTATGGTATAATTTCACATGATAAATTATACCATATATCGCTGTTTTTCAATCGAACAGCATTAAACTCTTTGTAAAAATATATCTATCTACACTTATCACAGATGATATAATCCCCGCATAGCAGACACTTGAAAAAACAATTTTTAATAGTATACTGAGGGGATTATATCATTTCTTGGTGGTGTTCGTGTTTTCTCCAATAAGAATACAGAGGAAATGCGCCGTTCCTTTATCGTCTGTTATTTCCTTGCCCAATCTGATGGTGTATCTCCCATCACAAAATGCAGCTCACCGCCGCCGAGAATCTGTTCATGGGTCAGCCTGCATACATCAAGCTTTTCCCTTTTCCATGTTGCCGACTGAACATAAATATTGCCGTTTCCGACATTCTCGCCTGTTACAATAAAATCCCTGCCGTTACCGAGATGAAATACGATTTCTTCGACTCTTGTACCGTGGAGATAATAATCATCGGTGGTGGAATAGGGGAAGAATCCACACATGAGGAAGACATAATAAGATGACATGCCTCCGTTGTCCTCGTCTCCGGGATAATCATCGAGACAGGAGAAGCGTGCGATAATTGTGTCAATCACCTTCGCTGCAAGATCGGGGCGTCTGATCTCGTCGGTGCAGAAAAGCCACGGAATATGGAAGGAGGGCTCATTGGTAAAGTTGAGGTAGCCTTCTTTGCCGTGATCGTCATTGTAATAATTTACGCTGTGCTCGCAAGCCCAGACAAGGCGCTCAGTGAAGATTTCGGGACCGCCCATGGTTTCTACCAGATGAGGAACATCGTTGTAATTGATGTATGCCGCATCCCACGCTGTTGCTTCATAAAAGTGAGAATTATATCCGCCGTGCGCATCAAATCCCTCGGCGAAACTGCCATCCTCATCGGGACTTTGCGGGAAACCGAGAAAACCTTCACTTTCCAGCTTGTCATTCCAAACATTGCGCCAGTTCAGAGAACGTTTTTCATATTTGTCATAATCTTCACATTTGCCAAGATCCTTCGCCATGGCTGCAATCGCTTTATCATTGAATGCAAAACCGAGGGTTGCCGCCGCCGATTTGAAACGTCCGGAATAGGCTTTACCTGTAACGGTCATTCTGTTGTTTGTGGCAAAGCCGCCCTCCACATATTCCTTTGAGCGCATTTTTTCTGCGCTGTCAAGAAGCACGCTGTAAGCATCCTCCCAGTCGTAATTTACCAGCTTGATGCCCTTCATATAGGCATCTACAATCACGTTGTCAATATCATTACCGCCCTGACCGGCGAGAAATTCCTTCGCTGCAGAGTATTCATCTGCGATGACAATACCGTTTTCCGCAGCTTCATTGGTCTTTGCACGCTTGATGAAGGATTCAACAATGGAAGCTGTTTTTTCCGGATAAAGCAAGGAATACATTGGGAATACTGTCTTCCAGCTATCCCATGTAGTATGGATATCATCCCATGTACCGTGGTCATCGGTTCGGTCACGGGGCTGGATATTCATATGATACATGGCTGTATAGAAGCGTCTGAGCAGTGCTTTATCGGTAGTTTTCAGCTCGATTACACCAAGTGTATCCCGCCATGCCGACTTCGCAGCTTCCTTCACTGCATCATAATCAAAAGCGGGAATCTGTTCATCAAGAAATGCTTTTGCTTTTTCAACACTCACGAAGGAGATGGAAATTTTCACATTAACTGTTCGCACCTTGTCCGTTATACCGAATTTCACATAGGCACCAAGCCTTTCCTTTTCGCAGATTGAGACGGTGCAAATCTCGCCGGCGGACCGAGGTATTATATCGCTTCCCTTGAAGCTGCCAATCTCGGTGAAATCGGCATCAAATTCCAAAACAAAGAACATTTCCCAGTCAATCGCATTCCAGTTGCCGGAATAAAGTCCGCCTCCCGAGATGCGTTTGGATGTAGGATCAATGGTAATAGAACCTTCTTTCATACAGGCTTCAATATCCAGCTTGCGCGCTGCGTCCAAAAGGAAAGAAGCCTCCTTGCCTGCAGGATATTCAAAGCTGTAAATTGCCGCATTGTGAGCGGGAGTAACTTTTGCCTTGATTCCGTTTTCGAGCGCTACTGTATACTCAAAGCAGCGTGCAATCTCGCTTCCCTCAACAGCGAAAGATGCGCGGCTCTTGCTTTCGAGGTCAATTCCATCAACCATCGGCGCCAGCAAATAGTTACCAAAAGACTTCGTTCCGCCTGTACCGGACAAATAAGCCTGTCCGAATCCCACAATCGGCTGTTCACGTGTATATCCGCCGCAATCCTTGATCAACGTCTCAGGACTGGGATGAATCGAACCGCCTGGAAGAGTGGGACCTGCCGATGTGGCACTGCCAACACCGAAAAGCGGATCTGCGTATTCCACAGGATCTATAGAAAGCTTAGGAGCCTCGGTTCGTTTTGTTATAAGTGATGTAAGCTGTTTTCTGATTTTCATAGAAATTCTCCTTATAATTTCATCTAACTTAATTCCTGTTCCGGCAGAACTGATAGGATGAATTATTATTATCCCCTGACCCAACCCTCGCTTCGGTCAATGCCCGGTAGTGCGTGATACAATATAAGGCGCTGCATGTGTGCGCTGTCTGGGCATAACAATCGTAATTATGTGCTGCCCGAAGCACCTTATTCTGAGCGTGGCTCATTCATTCTCAGCCACAGGAGATCGCATTCGCCCCGAAGCTACCGACAAATAAACTACTGCAGCTCAGTTGTCCAGTTGGTCTCCTGAATTTTGTTATCTGTTATTCTCAATTCGCGTGCAATACGGTCAATTTCCTTTTGAAATTCGCTAACATCAACCGTGCTGAAAATTTTTATTTCGGTTCTCATTGCCCGATGCGCGGTCCGACTCGCTGTATTAAGGAAATTTCTATAAACGCCCAGCTTCAGCGTTAGAATATCCCTCTTTGCAATCATTTCGGTAAGCGTGATTCCGTCAACAACAGTTCTGCTGTTGGTAAGATTAATGGCGCCAATCAATTTTTCCAAACGTACGGTGCAGTCCTCTAACTCAGCGATCAGAGCTATCGGATCCTCTGCTGACTTTTCGCCCTCCTGCGTAATGGCGTTATTATCAAGTCTCATCCGCAGCTGTTCAATACGTCTGTTCAAATCAGCACGCTCCTGTAATGCTTCAGCCAATTTCATCATGTAATCCTCCTAAAACTGTTGTTAATAATATTATAACTCCTGAAAATAATCCTGTCAACCGCATAGATGTGTTCAGTGGAAATATCATGCAAGATATGCGAAAATTCTCAAAGTGAATTTTTCTTCAGCGAAAGTTAATTTTAGAGGAAAACAGAGTTGCTTTTTCTGCGTTTTGGAAAACGAGCCACTTTTTCGGCAGAGATACAAGATATATCCAAGGCTGCTGTCATTTGCCGTGAACAAAAAGGCTTTGATAATGATCCGTCAATATTATCCTCTATTGCCTGTACACAGCTGAAATCGTCGCCGTTGTCCGTGATCATAAGCTGAAAGATCTCTAAAAAAGAGAAGTCGGTTTTGTGTAATATATATTTATACGGGCAGACAGTGGAGGTGGAAACAGACAGTTTGTATGTCTGGATACATACCTCTGCGTACTGCATCCGATTGTTCTGCTCTGTCTGATGGAAGCTCTCTTTGGTAAGCGGTTCCTTCTCCGGCTTCCGTCAGAACAGTTTCGTAGTCCTGTCGGGCGGATTTGTTTTCATAGCAGTGCCGGAGATGATCTTTATCGATCCATTTCTGATTGCTATAAATGTCATGCCATGAGACATATTTTTACGAATTTCGATTCGAACATCGAGGGTTAGATGTTTATTTTTATGGGTTCCAATTTGTGAGCGCCATTCCGGATTTCTCACACTAAATACAACCACACTTTCTTTCATACAAACTTACACTGTGGAACTTTCTAAAAAATATTTTTATTTTTTTGAAAAAAGCTATTGACAAAACCATTATAAAGTGCTATAATCTTATACGTTGCATCTGGGTGTGGCGCAGTTGGTAGCGCGCTACCTTGGGGTGGTAGAGGCCGCAAGTTCAAGTCTTGTCACTCAGACCATATCGAGTGTTCATAACGAAAGTGATGAACACTCGATGTTTTTTTGCCTATATTTCGTTATTTGGAGCAGGATTCCTGCTCTTTTTTCTTTTGTTATGCCGTTGTTGACAGATAGTTTACCGCTACGCCTTGTCTGCTCTCAAGGGTGACCTTTCGCTTTCTGTGCCATTCGGGAATTTGCAGACAGCCAACAAAGCGATAATGGATGACCACGCGCTGTGTGCGGTTCTTGCCCGTTCCCTCAATCTGATGAACTTCAATTTTCTCTATCAGTTCACGAAGGATGACGGGGTTCAGCGTTTTCATCTCCATAAAGCTCCGTACCGCCTTGATGAAGTTCTCCTTGGTTTGACGCTTCTCCGCAAGGCTGTCGAGTTTTTCGCGCAAGGCAAGAATGTTTTTCTTGGTCTCATTCATCTCCACCTCATACTTGTGGGAAAGCTTCATAAACCATTCGTCCGAAACCTTGCCGTTTACGTTGTCCTCATAAATCCTTTCGTATAAGCGTTCGATTTCCTTGACTCGAGCTCTTACCGTAGCAAGTTGAGATTCGGCAAGCTTTTGCTCGGTGGCAATATCCTTGTTAGTTTTGCTTTCAAGCATGGCTGCAAACTCATCCTCTTCTTCGTCAAGAAAACGTGCAATAGTTTGTAGCTCCGCTATCACCACCTGCTCAATCGAATCGGCGCGGATATAATGGGTTGACGGACAAGTGCCGCGATTGGCTCTGTAATTGGAGCAGTTGAAGTATTGAATGGACTTGTTTGGATGATTGACGTTGAACCACAAGGGACTTCCGCAATCGGCACAATAGAGCAATCCACAAAACATATTCTTCTCGCCGTTCTCCTTCTTTGGAGCGCGGCGTTTCGTTTTTGCTACAAGATTCTGCACCATTTCAAAGGTATCTCGGTCAATTATCGGTTCGTGTACGTCCTTGAATACCGCCCAATTCTCCTCGGGATTATCAATTCGTTTCTTGTTACGGAAGGACTTTGAATAGGTCTTGAAATTGATAATATCCCCGCAATACTCTTGTTGCGCTAACATCTTGGCAATTGTAGTCTTGCACCACTTGTATGGGTTAGGTTGCGTTTTCTTGCCACCTCGTCCAAGTCCCTTGCTTTGCCAATACGCCTGCGGTACTAACACTTCGCTCTCCTGCAACAGACGTGCAATCGTTTCATTACCTTTGCCCTCGATACACCATTGAAAGATCTGCCGTACCACCTTTGCTGCTTCCTCGTCTATGATCCACTTCTTTTTATTATCGGGGGATTTCATATATCCGTATGGCGGCGGAGATAAGGGCTCGCCTGCGTTACCTCTGAGGCGGTGAGAGCTTCTGACCTTACGGCTGATGTCCTTGGCGTACATCTCGTTCATTACGTTACGGAACGCGCTGAAATCGTCCTCACCGTTCTCACTATCAATGCAATCGTTAATGGCTATGAAGCGGATGTTGTGCTCGGGAAAGTAGTAATCTGTGTACTGACCGACTTCAAGATAGTTTCTTCCGAAACGAGATGAGTCTTTGACGATTATCGTAGAGATATATCCCATTTCCATATCCTCAAGCATCTGCTGAAAGCCGGGGCGGTTAAAGTTCGTCCCCGTGTATCCGTCGTCAACGTAGAAACGGGTATTTGTGAAGCCGTGTTCCTTAGCGTATTTTGAAAGTAGCTTTTTCTGAGAGGTAATATGTAAAGGGTGGTTTCTCCACCCGAATACATATGACTGCGGCTCATTTGTGGTGAATTGAAAAGCAGTTATAGGAAAGGAGTAGAAAAAGCCTTATAACCGCTACAAATTCAACACAGAAAGGAGCTG
>JAFQDR010000068.1 GCA_017415945.1 Oscillospiraceae bacterium | reverse complement strand
TGTATTTTTTATATACTTCACTCAAAATGAAACCTTGGTTTCATTTTGAAAAGGAGAAGCAGCGGAATGAGTGCTCTCCGCTCACACTTGAGCGGAAAGCGATATGGAGCTTGCTTCGACGCCATGCCGGCGCGAAAAATAAATTTAACCGTGTTTCGTCCTTACGGACGAAATTCTGCGAAGCGCTCTTTGTCAAGCTGCGGAAAAGGCTGCTCCTTACGGAGCAGCCTCTTGTTATATAAGCTTGTAAACTTATGCGGTGTAAATGGTCTTGCCTTCCTTGATGGTTTCCAGAACAACGATATCCTTGATCTTGTCGCCGTCTACCTTCAGGGGGTTGGAGTCCAGGATAACCAAGTCAGCCAGCTTGCCTGCGGTGATGGAGCCCTTGGAATCTTCTTCGAAGATCTGGTATGCGCCGTTGATGGTAACAGCCTTCAGAGCTTCGTAAGCGGTCAGCTTCTGGTCTTCGCCCAGTACGCGGCCTGCGGGAGTCTTACGGTTAACAGCATTGTGCACTGCGAACAGAGCGTTGGGGTTAACAACGGGAGAGTCCTGATGCATGGTGTAGTTGATGCCGCGTTCCATAGCTGCGCGGATGGGAGAAATGTGCATGCCGCGGTCATGGCCCAGAACGGAGGTGTAGTGGTAGTCGCCCCAGAAGTGGATGTGATCCAGGAAGAAGGAAGCAACCATGCCGATTTCAGCCATACGATCCAGCTGGTCGTCGCGAACGGTCTGGCAGTGTACCATAACGGGACGCAGGTCCTTCTTCAGGCCGGTTTCTTCGATTGCCTGGGTGTAGCAGCGGATCAGCTGTTCGCAAGCAGCGTCGCCGTTGCAGTGTACGTTCAGCTGCCAGTCATTTTCCAGACAGATCTTGCAGTGACGAACGACTTCTTCATCGGGGAAGATCTGGAAGCCGCAGTAGTCAGCATCGTAGCCTTCGGGAACTTCGTAGTAGGGCTTGGACAGCCATGCGGTCTTGCCCTGAGGAGAGCCGTCCAGGAACAGCTTGTAGCCGCCGATACGGGTGTGGTTGGAGTAGGGACCAACCTTCTGGCCCTTGACCAGAACTTCTTCTGCAATGCCGGGGTCAGCCAGACCAACAACGTCGATGTTGATGAAGCCCATCTGGCCGCCGTAGTTCAGCAGCTGCAGTTCGCCATTGGTAACACGGCCGTCCTGTGCGGAGGTCAGACCGTAGGAAGCGTACAGGTTAGCAGCCTTGCCCAGTGCGCCCAGAACGCGTTCAAAGCTGGGGGGAACGGTCTTTGCCTGAACAGCGGGGTCCATGTATGCCAGCTCGGTAACCAGACCGTGAGGAGTGCCGTCGGGCAGCATTTCTACGGTGCCGCCTTCGGGAACTTCGAAGTCGCCCCAGTAGCCCAGCATCTGCAGAGCCTTGGTGTTCAGAACGGACATATGACCGGAAGCGTGGATGCAGGAGATGGGAACTTCGGTGGAGATGGTGTCCAGATCGTGACGGGTGATGTGCTGCTTGTCGGGGAATACGGAGGGGTCATAACCCATAGCCATCAGCCATTCGCCCTTTGCCCATGCGTCCATGTTTTCTTCGTAGTTCTTCTTGAATTCTTCCAGCAGAGCTTCCTTGGTGTCGCAGCGGCCGGAGGGAGAGGGCTTAGCGTTTACCATCAGCAGAGCGTATGCAACTGCGGTAAAGTGGGAGTGGGGATCGATGAAGCCGGGCAGCAGGCTCTTGCCTTCCAGATCGCGTACCAGAGTATCAGCGTCCTTGAGTGCCAGAATTTCTTCGTTGGTGCCGACCTTAACGATCTTGCCGTCCTCCACCAGAACAGCCTGTGCGGAAGGCAGAGACTCGTCCATGGTAACAACGTCAGCATTGAACAGAATAATTTTTGCCATGAGTGTTCCTCCTTGAATAATGTGTGTTTATACGAATCTGCATCCTCGATACAGAAATATGTACAGGATTTGCTCGCAAAAGCCTCGCAGAGTTTCGTCCCCACGGACGAAATCAATTCAAATACATTTTTCGCGCCGACCTGTGCGAAGCGAAAAATTCAAATTGCTCTGCAAGTGTGGAATTCGGCTGCCAAAGGCAGGCAAATTATGCGCGCAGGAGAGCAGCTTACCCATCGCGTCAGCGGGGGGTCTCAATCAAAATGCTCGAAACGAGGATTTTGATTGATGCTTAGAGCTTATATTCCTTCCACTTGTTGACTGCGAAGATGGTCAGAGCAGCCATGTTGATGGCGCAGACCACGAACAGCAGCAGGTCAACTACGTCGAACACGATGTTGAAGCCGAAGACAGCCAGAGTGCCTGCGGAGAAGATCGCAATGATGTAGATAACGATGTTGGTGTTTTCCTTGCCGTTAAACAGGGTGGACAGGAAGTAGTAGGAGCTGAGCAGAACGGACAGACCGGACAGCAGGGAGAAAATGCACAGAACGATCAGACCGAAAGCACCTGCGATTTCCTGAGCGGTGAAGAAGTAGCCCTTCAGACGTTCGATGCCTTCTGCGGGGAAAGCAATGATGCCGTGGGTCTCGCCGTAGGAAGCGATGTAGGTGGTGACCAGAATGGAGACCACGATGGTCAGGCAGGTGGGAAGCAGAGAAACGATAGCAGCTTCGCGGGGCTCGGAGTCAGCTTCACGAGCGGACATACCCAGAGTACCCAAGCCGGTTTCGGAGGACTGCAGCACACGCTGAATGCCCAGAATGAAGCCCATGGGCATACCCAGACCTGCGTTTACGGGGTTGGTGAGGCCTTCGATCATACCCTTCAGGTAGGTGGGCACATAGTCGATGGTCTTAATAAAGAAGATGATGAAGAATACGATGTATGCACCAACGGCAATGGAGATCATGTAGGTCATCGCGCTGATGAAAACGTGGTGCTTTCTGGACAGAACAACCAGGCTGACCGCTGCTACCAGAGGCAGAACGATGAACAGCCAGCGCTGTACTTCGGACAGGGAGATGTGCAGGTATTCCCCGGTGATGATGGTAACAACGGAGTCAATACCGCTGAACTGGAAGCCGCCGAAGCCGAAGATGTGCAGTGCGCAGAAGCCCACAGCGTATACCATAGCCAGCTTGGGGCTCAGCAGCATACCGATGTATTCCTTGGGAGTCTTCTGCATGACCTTTGCAATCAGAGTTTCCGCATAGGAAACGGGAACCATGATCAGAGAGCCGATCAGCGCCCAGATTGCCAGAGCTTCCAGCTGTACCTGACCTGCGCCAACAAGCTTGGAGCAGGAGCCCAGAACGCCGATGATGGCACCGGTGCCGATCATTGCGCCCAGAGAAATAACTGCGGGGCCAACGATGTGGGCAGCGTCCACCTTGGAGGGCTTACTGGTCTGAGGCTGGATAACGGTGAAGGTGCGGATGATCAGAAACAGGCCCACGATCATTACCAGAGGCAGGAAAATAGGCCAGACAGTACCGGAAATGGCACCGATCACGTGTTCAACTTTTTCAAGAATGCTCACTTGTGAATCCTCTTTTCTTTTATTTTCTCATTCGACGATACACAGGGCAAGCACGGTCAGTGTCTTTATCCAACAGACATAGCGTATCACAGATTTCCTTCTTCGTCAATGAATTGACAATGAAAGTCACCGGTTTCCCGCAAATTAAGCAGTTCTGCACAAAAACGCTCCGCAGCATTTGCTCAACTGATATACCATCATGTTATCCTAACACATTTTCAGAAAAATCGCAATCTAAACCTACATAAAACTTCCGATATTTTTGTGCAATAACAACGGTTTTCCCTATGTCAAGACAGTGAATTTACACCTGTCAAGATAATAACGACGAAAATCACGAAAACCCATTGAACACCGTAAAAAAACGTGTTAAGATGACCTTTAGAATCAAATTCATTTCCTGAAAGGGGACCCAACAATGAGTCTGAACTATTCCAAAGAAAAACTGAACATGACCATGCTCTGTGACTTTTACGAGCTGACCATGGCAAACGGCTATTTCCATTCTCCCATGAAGGACAAAATCACCTATTTCGATATGTTCTTCCGCAAAGTGCCCGACAACGGCGGTTTTGCCATTATGGCAGGTCTGGAGCAGATCATTGATTACGTAAACGACCTCCACTTCACCGTGGAAGATATCGCATATCTGCGTGGCAGAAACCTGTTCTCCGAGGATTTCCTGCAGTATCTGGCTAACTTTAAGTTCACCGGTGATATCTGGGCAATTCCCGAGGGCACACCCATCTTCCCCAACGAGCCCGTGCTGGTAGTCCGTGCACCCGCCATCGAGGCGCAGCTGCTGGAGACCTTCCTGCTGCTGACCTTCAATCACCAGAGCCTTATCGCCACCCAGGCAAAGCGCATCTGCCGCGCCGCAAACGGCAGAACCGTGCTGGAGTTCGGCTCCCGCCGCGCACAGGGCCCCGATGCTGCCATCCTGGGTGCACGTGCCGCTTACATCGGTGGCTGCGCAGGTACCGCCTGCACCATCGCCGATCCTCTGTTCGGCATCCCCGCAGGGGGCACCATGGCACACGCATGGGTACAGATGTTCGACAGCGAATATGAAGCCTTCAAGACCTACTGTGAGACCTACCCCACCAACGCTACCCTGCTGGTGGATACCTATGACACTCTGAAGTCCGGTGTGCCCAATGCCATCCGTGTATTCAACGAGGTACTCAAGCCCATGGGCATCACCCAGTGCGGCATCCGTCTGGACAGCGGCGACATTGCCTACTTCTCCAAGAAAGCCCGCAAGATGCTGGACGACGCAGGCTGGACCGACTGCAAGATCACCGTTTCCAACTCTCTGGACGAGCACCTGATCCGTGACCTGCTGCTGCAGGGCGCAAAGATCGACGTGTTCGGCGTAGGCGAACGTCTCATTACCGCCCGCAGTGAACCCGTCTTCGGCGGCGTATACAAGCTGTGCGGTGTGGAAAACGAGGACGGCACCGTGAACCCCAAGATCAAGATCAGCGAAAATGTCGCCAAGATCACCAACCCCGGCTATAAGCGTGTCTACCGCTTCTTTGAAAAGGCCACAGGTCGTGCTCGTGCAGACTACATTGCTCTGGCGGACGAAGTGGTCAACATCGAAGACGAAGACCTGATCATCCGTGACCCCAATGCAACTTGGAAGGAATTCCTCATTCCCGCAGGTGCTTATGAAGCCCGTGAGCTGTTGGTCCCCATTTTTGAAGGCGGCAAGCAGGTCTATCAATCCCCTGCCCTTAACGACATTCGCGACTACTGCACCAGACAGGTCAAGACCCTCTGGCCCGAGGTCAAGCGTTTCGAAAACCCCCATACCTACTATGTGGACCTGTCCGACAAGCTGCTGGAGCTGCGCACCGGTATGCTGAACGAAAAGAGAAAGCGCGGCTAAAGGAGGGCAAAGCATGAATGCTGACACCCGAAGAAAGAAAATTTTAGAGCACCTTTCCGTATCCAGCGGCCCAGTCAGTGCAACTTCCCTTGCGGGTATGTTCTCTGTGAGTCGTCAGGTGGTCGTCGGTGATATCGCCCTGCTGCGTGCCTCCGGTGCGGACATTACCGCCACCCCCCGCGGATATGTAATGACCAAGGAGGAACTGGGCCTGCTGCGCACCGTGGCGGTGCAGCATACCCCCGGTCAAACAGAACAGGAGCTGTGCATTTTCGTGGACAATGGCTGTGTAGTGGAGGATGTGGTGGTAGAGCATCATATCTACGGGCAGCTGACAGGGGCACTGCAGCTGGCCTCCCGTTACGATGTGAGCCAGTTCATGGAACGTCTGGAAAACGGCGCGGCTGCGGTACTGTCCAGTCTCACCGAGGGCATCCATCTCCACACCCTTCGCTGTCCCGACGAAGCGGCATTCGAACGGGCAAAGGAAGCTCTGAAAAAGGTAGGCTTCCTGTTGGAGCAGGAAAACGACACATAAAAACATTTGGCGTGCTGCATTAAGCAGCACGCCTTTTCTATACAATGGACCACCGCTTAAAAGCGGAAATTCCTTTCCACAATTCCAATGATATTTTCCCAAAGGGGAAAATGAAAACCGCTGCTCGTTTCCAAACAGCGGTGGTGATTTTCTATGTACTTGATTATTTCCCCAGCTTGTCATGGACCGCCTGACGGATCTCCGCCTTGGTCATATCCAGAACCACGGACAGCTCCCCGAACAGCAGCTCCTCCGCACGCTTCATGTATCGCTCGTCGATGGCGCCGAACTTGCGCTTCTGGCTGAGCATCTGCTCCCGCTTGCGGTACAGGGCAATGAGCATAGCCGCAAGGTCGCTGCAGTCGTGGGTGGCGATCTGCTTTTCGTAATAGTCCTGCAGCTGGCGCAGGGCCGTATTGAAATAGGGTTGAGCATCGATCAGGGGCAGACTCTCCAACAGGGTATTGGCCTCCTCCGCGGAAATAATGGGGCGCATGAACATTTTCGTATCCACAGGGGCAGAGATACGGCACTCCTGAAACATGGGCTTGATCACATAATACGCCTTTTCTTCTCCCGTGCGGGGCACCTCGATCATTTTGATCCCCTCAATGACACACACGCCGTTACTACCGTAAATGATTTTTTCCCCAACCTGATACATTTCTCTCACCTTGTCCTATCCAACGCGAAACACAAACCTCAACAACTGTATTGTATCACAAACTCCCGAAAAATGTAAGTATTTTTTATGCAAACACACAAAATTTTATTGCATATTCATCAAATATCCTTTCCTTTTCTAATTCATGTTTCATAGTACCGAAAGCTAACACATTGTGCATAATTGAAATATTTTCTACCTTTCGAAAAATATTTTTCCGAAAACTTTCTTTTACAAAAATCTTTACATTTTCCGAGTGTCGTGCTACAATGTGCGTGTTTATTCGAACATCACCCACATACGGAGGATCACCATGGATCAAATCGATTACGCCATTTTGAACATACTCAAGCACAATGCCCGCGAAACCGCTTCCAACATCAGCAAGGAAGTGCACCTGTCCGTGTCCAGCGTCATGAACCGCATCCGTCAGATGGAGGACAACGGCATCATCAAGGGCTATGAAGTCAAAGTAGACAGCAAAAAGCTGGGTTTCGATGTCACCGCGTTTATGGAAGTCAGTCTGGAACACCCCAAGTATTACGACAGCTTCTGCAGCGCCATCGTCAATCACCCCAATATTGCCGACTGCTACTATTTCACCGGCAACTTCGACTTCCTGCTGCACATCACCTGCACCTCCTCCGACGAGCTGGAATCCGTGCATCGTGAGATCAAGTGCATCGAAGGTGTCAGCGGCACCCACACCCACTTCGTACTGAAGACCGTCAAGGCAGGTCAGTACCCTCTCAAGTCCAAAAACGCAATGTAATACATACACGCAGCCTCGCAAATATGCGGGGCTGCATTTTTTGTGTTGCTTGACCGAAGGAAAGCACATATAATATAGGTAAAAATACCACCGCTTTGCGGAGAGAGGCTGATTTTTATGGAACGTATCGCATATTACAACGGGCAAATCGGTGCCCCCAATGAGCTGACTATCCCCTTTCTGGATCGAGTCAACTTCTTCGGGGACGGGGTCTACGAAGCAACCATGACCGCAAACGGGGTCATTTTCCTGGTCGACGAGCACATTGACCGCTTTTACCGCTCCGCTGCCGCCATTTCCATTGACATCGGCATGAGCAAGGCGGAGCTGAAGGAAATTTTGCAGGACATGGTCAATCGCACCGATAACCGCCACGCCGTGCTGTATTGGCAGGTCACCCGTGGCACCGCTCCCAGAAAGCACGCCTTCCCCAAGCCCTCTGTGAAGGCCAACCTGTCTATTATGGTGAACCCCTTCCAATTCCGCGACTCCACCAAGCCCATTCGTATTACAGAAATGGAAGATAAGCGGTTTTTGTACTGCAATGTGAAGACTCTGAACCTACTGCCCGCAGTCCTCGCCGCACAGAAAGCCGAAGAAGAAGGCTGCTATGAGACCATCCTCCACCGTGGGGAAATCGTCACGGAATGCTCCCACTCCAACGTATCCATTCTGAAGGACGGAGTGCTGTACACCCACCCCAACGATGAATACATCCTCCCCGGCATTGCCAAGAACCACCTGTTCCTGGCCTGTGAGCAGCTGGGCATCCCCGTGGTGCAGCGGCCCTTCACCCTCACCGAGCTGCGGGAAGCGGACGAGGTACTGGTCACCAGCTCCTCCAACCCCTGCTCCTATGCGGATACCTTCTGCGGCGAGCCCGTAGGCTGCAAGGCACAGGACACCGTAGCAAAAATCCGCCACATCGTCATCGGAGAATATCTTGCAGCGGTTGGCTACACGGAATTGTAATAAGCCCCTCCGACCTACTGCGCAATTGCGGCGGATACTATCCTCCCCTACGGGATGGTACGTCTACCCACCGCACCCGTAGGGCAGGGCCTTGGTCCTGCCGTTCCGCACCAAATGATCTGCCAATGAAAATAAACGGTGGGAGCAAGCCCCCGCCCTACAAAAACTCCGACCCGAAACATCAGTTTCGGGTCGGTTTTCTTTGTTATCTGAACTTTTTCAGGAATTTCTTCATGCGGACGGATACGGGAGGCTTCTCCTTCTTTTTCCGCAGAGCAAGCTTTTCCGCTTCCACCTTGGTGGCTGCCATAGAATATTTGCGGGTGTAATAAACCTTGGGCTCGTTCTTGGACATGGCCTTCTTATTGGGCACATAGTCCTCCATCACGGATTTGTCATAGGGGTACGGCCAGCCTTTCTTTTCATATACGGCCTTGGCGGCGTAGACCTTGTCCCGATGGCGGTCACCCACGGTCTGGCCCCGCATAATGTCCGTAATGGCCAGAGGCTCCAGCACAATTACACCTGCGTTTTGGGCGGATTTCAGCAGCCCCATGCCCTTTTCCGTACGGGCCAAAATGACCGTGTGTCCCTCGGGGGTATCCTTGCCTGTGATGCCCCAAGGGTCACCGCAGACGATGTCCGCATTGGTGTTCATCTGGTCATAGCACAGCAGGCAGCGGTGGCACTCATACACCGCCTTGATGCTGTGGCGGTACTTGTTGGGCAGCTCATGCACACCCTCACTGTCGGTGACGGTAATGGCACCGGGCCAGCCCCCTGCACTCTTGTCACGGAAGCGGAAGGCGGTAGGCTCGCTGCAGCCCGCCTCACGGCAAATATCGTCGATCATGGCGCCGCTGTTCTGCCCCGCGCAAATGAGCCCGATGCGGTACGCAGGCACAAGCTGAGGGGCAACGGTCTCCATAAGCCGCAGAGATGCGCTCTGGCAGCCCAGTGTCACAGCGGCCACACGCTTGTGCCTGCAGTCACGGAGGGCAGGCAGAATGGGCAGCTGGGTGTAGTAAGACCCTGCGGAGGCAAGGACGTCCTCCTTGGTTTCCGCAAGCACTGCCTTGGGACGGTGAGTCGTCTCGTCAAAGCCCGCCACCAGTGCGGTATCCACAGCCCGGGTTTCCAACAGATGATTCAGCAGTGCGGTGACCACGCCCCCGCTCTGTCCGTTCAGGCGCACGGCATCATCGGCGGCATAGCCCACGAAGCCCCCTGCGCAGATCCCGTGGAGCAGATTCTTTGAAGTGATTTTCTTGGTATTTTCGGGCACGGAGGGACAGACCTTACGGCACAGACCGCAGTCCAGACACTTCCCCTCGTCCACACGCGCCACCATAAATCCCGCGGGATTTTCCTCCATGGTCACAGCAGCGACGGGACAGACTGCGGCACAGCCCCCACAGGCGGTACACAGTCCGTTGATTCCGATTTCGGCAATGTGCTTCATTTGGTCTCTCCGTACATTTTCTTGCCTTCGCTGATGATCTTACGGCGCACATCATTGTACTGCGCCAGAATGGTCTGTTGGTTCTTTTCCCGCAGCTTCCAGAATTCGTCGAACATAGCAAGCAGCTTTGCGCTGTCGCATTCGTCCTGATTGATGAGCCAACGGTTCTGGCTGTACAGACTCAGCAGCTCCTGATACTTATAGTGCCAGCCCAGCACCAATACAGGGGTGCCGGAGGACAGGGCAGCCACGCAGGTATGGTAACGGCTTGCCACCACCACTTCGCAGGCTGCGATCTCGTTTTTCAGTTGGGTGCTGGTCATATGCAGCACATCCAGAATGGTTGCGGGGACACCCTCTGCAGCCAGTGCATCCACGATCATTTGGCATACCGCCACGTCGTTGTCCGCCTTGGTGGGGTCATATTCATTGGGCAGGAAAACGATCTCCGCACCCAGCTCATGGATGCGCTTGCCCAGCTGCACGATGCATTCCACATAGCCCTCCGCGCTCTTCCACTGCTTGACGATCTGGTGGGATGCGGAAATGCCCACACGATGCTTGCGGTGCTGCATGGAGAAGGGCATGAGGTTGGCGGTATCGGGTGACAGGAGAATGTCGTACTTGTCGCCGATGGCATTGCGCAGGGCAATTTTGCTGCGGACCTCACGGGCGCAAAATACGTCATAGGTATGCTTGGCGGCGTACTGTGCGGACTTCTGATTGTAAACGGTTTCACAGGGGCCGAAGCTGGCGGTGTTCTTAATGACGGTCTTGCCCATCTTCTTTGCCAGATGGACAATAGGCTGCAGGCGCTGCTTTCTTGCCTTCATGGAAAAGTAGCTGTACTTACGCTTTTCCAGATTGTCGCAGAAGCAGATGCCGTAGAGATCTACCACCAGATCCGCTTCCTGCAGATCGCGAATCAGCTCCAGATCTGCTTCACTTCCCTTGCCGGTTTTCCATGCCTTTACCAGTGTTGCATAGTCGGAGGTGACCGTCTTGGTCACAAAGCCCATATCCGCCACAGAGATGGGGTCGGGTACGGTGGTCTGATAGTTCACCATCTCCACATTGTCACCGTGGAGAGTGTGCAGCAGCACTTCCATCCCGTGCAGGATAGAGGGGCAGCCAAAGTTATATTCCGCGCAAAGTCCGGCAGTCAGTACCTTCATTTGTGTTCCTCCTAATTTATATCGTTATGTACATTATACTGGATAGATGAGAAAAATACTACCCTGTAATGCAATATCATTAAGTTAAGCAATTTTGGTTTAGGGAGTGGCTTCCCCTTTTAGGGGGAGCTGTCGAGCGAAGCGAGACTGAGGAGGTCTGCAATACTATTTTAGACAAAGTGCAGAACCTCGGCGAATCCGTTTTAGCTTCAATTTGTGCGCTCCGCGGATTTCATTCGACCTCTTCCACCGCTTCGCGGTCCCCCTTCCCCTACGAGGGGAAGGCACTCCTTATCTCATATACAAATCCAATGCGCCTTTCATACGATGGTCACGAATGTCCGTTGGGGAGTTTACCACCTTCAGGCGGATGGTGTATTCCCTGTCTGCCACGATCATGGTCAGATTACCCGACAGCCCCGACAATGTACCCACGGTAAACACCCCGTTTTCATCGGGCTTCCCCAAGGGCAGGTCGCTTTCATAGGTCACACAGGTCTCATCTGCGAAGATGGGCACTCCGTAATGGCTTGCGGTAATTTTCAGAGGCAGCTTTTGCCCGTTCACCACCGTCAGGTCACGGAGGGGCTTCCCGTCGGCAAAGGTCACGGACAGCTCCGTGGGGGATGGAATCACCCGCAGCTCCCCGCTGCCCGATGCGCCGCCGCCGAAGATTTGCACCGTATGCCGTCCCCCACGCTCAGGCGCAGTGAACACAGGCTCGCTGCCGATGCCCTCCGCTGTGGAATACAGCAGGTTTTCCCCCTCAGCCAGCGTGGGGTACAGTCCCTTGTCCGTGGCAAAGGTGTGCAGCACGATCCTCTGGTTGGGCAGCAGGAAGCTTCCGTTTTCCTCCAAATGCCAATACCGCGCCTTGCCGTCGCTGACCGCATCCGTCACCAGCATCAAATAGGCCGCGCACTGTCGGGTGACCCCCTCGGAGGGGCGGTTCATGGGTTCCACCACCCATCCCCCGGGGAGACGAACACCCAACACAGCGGAGCCGCCCCCGTCCATATTTACAACAGTTTGGCAGGCACGGCGGAGCATTTCCTCCCCTGCCATGCGCAGGGTCAGCCCCTCCGCATAGCCGCTTCTTCTGCCATCGGCCACATACAGCACCAAGGTACCGTCAGAACGCCAGCCCACAAGGGTACGGGGGTGCATACCCTCGTTGAAGGAAAACCAGCTGGTTTCTTCCGTAAGCTTTCCGTTTTCCGCCAAGATCTCTCCGCAGCCCGTCACATAAGCGGCATCCAGCAGCCGTTCATCGGAGCACCGGACCTCCATGGTCACGGTAGTGCCCAAATAGAATTTTTCAAACAGCGTCCCATACGCACCCTGTTGTCGGGCGGTGAGGATGACCTCTCCCTCCCCAATGGGGACATTGGGGCCGTAGGGCATGGTCTCCACGATTTCCATGGTCACGGTGCCACCCAAGGTCAAGTCTCCCTCGGTGATCCGCAAACGCACCGCCCACACCGAATCGGTCACACGGGTGCTAACGGTGGAAAAGTCTCGTGTATAGATGTAGATGTCATCGGATTCCAGTGCCTTATTCAAATATTGCAGCTCCATGGTCTCCTCGCCCCATGCAGTGCTGCCCAGTCGGAAGCGCACCTGCGGCCCTGCTGAGGCATAATAGCTGCCGTCAGACAGGATGGCCATAGCGTTCATGCCATCCCCTGCGGAGCGCAGTCTGCCATCCTCCACCACAATGCCGATGGGGATGCTCGCGCCCGTGAAAAAGGCCGTATTCACCGCCGCCACCACGTTGTAGCCAAGGCTGCGGGTATAGGCCACAGCGGTTTCCAAGTCCATACCCCCGTACATGGTGTCACAGGCCATCAGAATGGGGTATACCTCGCTGTTTGGGGCAAGCTCCAAGCAATACCCCGCCTGCATGATGCCGCTGTCCCCCGCATACACTGCGGATATGGCCTCCAGCCCCGGGGCTATGACCTCCCCCGTGGTGTACAGCATAGTGCCCGCTCCGCTGTCCGCCGCTGACACAGGCAGGGACAGCAGCATGGACAGCAGCAATATTAAGGATATGAGTTTCTTATACATAGGTTTATCCTTTTTGATAATGGTTTTTGATCCACTCCACCACACAGTCGGCAAAGGAGCGAGTAGCGGGGCTTGTGCGGCTGGCATTGGGAATGGCAAGGCCGATCAGACGGCTTGCCTTGGGCACCAGCTCCAGCACCGCCACATTGTCCATATGATTCTGCAGCAGCAGCTCGGGCATAATGCTGATGCCCAGCCCCTGCTCCACCATGGCTATGATGGCATAGTCATCCTTGGAAGTAAATCGAATGTTGGGGGTAATCCCCGCAGATTTCCAAATAGTACGGGTGTCATGGTCAGAGCTTTCCAGCAGGCTGATATAAGACTCATACTGCACCTGGGCCACGGGAAATCTCGGCAGGCTCGCATAGGGATGATCCTTGGGCAGAACCGCCAGCATACGGTCCTCCATAAGAGGAATGCATTCGCAGCTGATGTCCGCAGGCAGCGCCAGAAAGCCAACGTCAATGCTGCCCTCGCTGAGCCACGCAGTCACATCCCCATAGTCCCCGTTGTACAGCTTGAACTCAATACCGGGATGCTGCTCCATAAACCGCTTCAAGATCCCCGGCAGCCACTGCACCGCAACACTTGTGACGGTGCCGATACGGATGACCCCCGTATCCAAGCCCCGAATGGATGCCACGGTTTGGCTGAGCTGCTCATTATAGTTCAGAATACCGCGGATGGAGGGCAGGATCTTCGCCCCGTTCTCCGTCAGCTGCACGCCCCCGCGGCTGCGCTTCAAAATGGTGAAGCCAAACTCCTCCTCAAGGTCATTGAGAATGTGGCTGACCGCCGATTGACTGCAGCCGCTGGCCTCCGCCGCCTTGGTCAGACTTCCCAGCTCCACCACACGCAGCAGCACTTCATATTTTTTAATACTCATCTCTGTCTCCTAAATTACTCATACTAATGTTATGTATGAAATTATCTCATATTTCTCATAAAAGAACAAGAGATTTTTATGCAGTCGACAAAAATTTCCTTTTTTTCGCTAAATCAGCGAACTCTTTCCTTGAAAAACACTTGCGCACCGAGTACAATCAAATCATTCATTCCAAGCAAAGAGAGGACTCATTTATGAACATCGGTCAAGTTAGTGCATTTGTAATCTACTTTTTGGTGGTACTCGCCATCGGCGTCTACTTCTTTATGAAAGAAAAGGGTGGAGACGACAAGCAGTACTTTTTGGGCGGTCGTGCAATGGGTCCATGGGTCACCGCACTGAGCGCACAGGCATCTGATATGTCCGGCTGGCTGCTCATGGGCTTCCCCGGCAGCTTGTTGGCATTCGGCATGGGCAAGGTTTGGATCGGCATCGGTCTGGGTCTGGGTACTATTGCCAACTGGATTTTCGTGGCCACCAGACTTCGTCGCTTCTCCAAGGCTGCGGGCGACTCCATCACTCTGCCTCAGTACCTGACCAACCGCTTCGCCACCTCCGATCCCACCCTGAAGATCGTGTGCGCAGTCATTTTCCTGATCAGCTTCACCATTTACGTTGCCTCCGCATTTGTCTCCGGCCAGACCGTTCTTTGTGCGCTGTTCCCCTGGTTCGCCGACGGTCATCAGAAGCTGGCACTGGCAGTCTTCGCTCTGATCATTCTGGCCTACACCTTCCTGGGCGGCTTCCTTGCGGTATGCTGGACGGACTTTTTCCAGGGTCTCATGATGCTGGGTGCCATCCTGCTGGTTCCCATTGCCATGGCTCTGTTCGGCAATTTCGACGCAAGCTACTACACTGCCTTTGCGGAAGGCGTGTCCGAATTTAACACCAACGCATTTGCAGCCTCCCCCGCAGACATCATCAGCGGTCTGGCATGGGGCCTCGGTTACTTCGGTATGCCCCACATTATCGTCCGCTTCATGTCCATCGAAAAGCCCTCCATGGTCAAGAAGTCCGCAACCGTGGCCATCATCTGGGTCATCCTGACTCTGGGGGCCGCAGCCGTCATCGCCATTCTGGGCCGTACCTATCTGCTGTCTGACGGCAGCTCTCTGGCAGCCGCTCTGCTGCCCGGAAACCAGCAGAATGTATTCATAGTGATCGTACAGGATATGTTCCCCGGCTTCATCGCAGGTCTGCTGCTGGCAGCCATCGTGGCCGCTGCCATGTCCACCGCCGACTCTCAGCTGCTGGTGGCATCCTCCGCCTTCACCTCCGACATCTATAAGCCCATCATCCGCAAGAACAACGCTTCCGACAAGGAGATCGGTTTCGTCAGCCGTCTGGTGGTTGTCATCGTCTCCGTTGTGGCATACTTCATTGCAGCCAGCGGCAGCGACTGGGCAAGCAGCATCATGGCCATGGTAGAAAACGCATGGGGTCTGTTCGGCGCAGCCTTCGGTCCCGTTGTGCTCCTGAGCCTGTTCTGGAAGCGCTTCAACTATGCAGGTGCCGTTTCCGGTGTCATCGTCGGTGCTGTGGTAGACGCATTCTGGTTGCTGAAGCTCACCGCTGTCACGGGCATTTACGAAATTCTGCCCGGCTTCATCGCAGGCGGCATCGCAGCTGTGGTTGTCTCCCTGCTGACCAAGGCTCCCGGTGCGGAAGTGGAAGCCATCTTCGCAGCAGCAACAAATCCCGATGTGGACGACTAAGATCGTCAGTGAATAAGCAAGAGTGAATAGTGAAAAGTTATCAACCCCAATTCGTGAGAATTGGGGTTGCAGACTGTCAAAAAATGCTTCGCAGAATTTCGTCCGTGAGGACGAAACAAAGTCAAATTCATTTTTCGCGCCGGCATGTACGAAGCGAAAAATACAAATAGGTCTGCAAGTGTGGAATTTGTTCGCAGAATGCGGACAAATTATGCGCGCAGCAGACCTGCTTGCCCATCGCGTAAGCGGGGGCATCTCTGTCAAAATGCTCCGTAGGAGTATTTTGACAGACTCCAACCCCAATTCGTGAGAATTGGGGTTGTTTTTATAAGCTTTCGTAGGGACCGTCGTCCCCGACGATCCGCAGATTTAATGCCACACCAACGGAAACACACTGCACCTGTAGGACGTACGCTTGCTCCCGCCGCTTGTAAGATAATATCGCAGTTGATTCAGTGCGGCACGGACCGTCGAGGACGACGGTCCCTACGGATTGCGATCTCTTTTGTGCGGAAGTGAAATTTTATATCGCACACAGCAAAACAGGCGATTGCTTTGTTGCAATCGCCTGTTTATTTAGTCTTCAATCTTTTTTACCAGCACGCGGCTGACTCGGAGGCCGTCCATTTCCAGTACCTCCAGCATTACCCCGTCGTGGGTAAAGCCTTCCCCAACCTTGGGGAAGTCGCCGTGTACTTCAATGGTCCAGCCGCCCACGGTGGCGCTTTCCGCATCCAAATTGTCCTCGTCCCAGTCCATGAGCTCGCAGAAGTCGCTGAGCTGCATATCGCCGTCCAGCTCATACACACCGTTGGAATGCTCCACGACCTCGTCTTCCTCCACGATGTCGTTTTCATCCCAAATCTCGCCAACCAGCTGCTCCAAGATATCCTCCATGGTCACAATGCCAAGGGTACCTCCGTATTCGTCGGTGACGATGGCCAGATGCTGCTTGGCAGAACGCAGAGCCTTCAGCGCAGCGGGAAGCTTGGTGGTCTTGTACACATAAATAGGCTTGGACAGCACGCTGCGGATCTCCACAGCTTCCTGCTCGGTCAGATTGCGGTAGAACTTGTTCAGGTACAAAATGCCGATCACATTGTCGATGCCGTCCTCGTACACAGGCAGACGGGAATAGGTAGACCCCTCGATCTGCTCCAGAATGTCCTCAAAGCTGTCCTCAATGTCGATGGCTTCGATGTCCACACGAGCGGTCATGACTTCGCTGACACGGGTATCCCCAAATTCCAGCGCATTCTGCACCAGCTCGGAACGATCCTCGTCCAGCACGTTTTCGTCCTCGGCGGTCTCGATGATGGACTGCAGCTCCTGCTGGGCCTCGTCCTCGTCACGGACGGTGCGCTCCTTGGGCAGCAGCATCATAATCAGATTTGCCAGACCAACCACCAGCCAAATCAGAGGTTTGAGGATCACGGTCAGGGCATAGATGGGATAGCAGAATACCAGCACCAGCTTGTTGGCGTTCTTTTTGGCTACGATCTTGGGCATGGTCTCACCGAAGATGATGACCAGAACCGTGATAATGGCGGTTGCCAGCCAGGTCCATTCCTCGCCCGCGATCAAAATCGCCATAACAGAGCCAATGGAGGACATGGCAATGTTCACCAGATTGTTGCCGATGAGAATGGCAGACAGGGCGTCATCAAACCGCTCCGCCACCTTCAGTGCCAGCTTGGCACCGCCGATGCCGTCATCCACCATATTTTCCAGACGGAGCTTATTGGTGGAGGAGAAGCTCATCTCCGAAGCGGAGAAGAAGGCCGACAGGCACACCAGCACAATCACAGCTACAAAATACAGGGGAGAGATCATTCGTCCTCACCTCCCTGCTCTTCGTCATCCACAGTCAGCCGCAGCTGCTCGATGCGGTTGTTCTTCATTTTCGCCACGGTGATGGTGACGAAATCGTAAGTAAAGGCTTCCCCCACGGTGGGGATATGGGTAAAGTGCTCGAATGCCCATTCGCTTGCGCGCTTGTATTCCAGCTCCTCCTCGTCATCGTCCAGCTCCAGATCCATGTTGTGGAAAATGTCCCCAACGGTCAGGTCGGCACTTGCCAGATAGCTGCCGTCCTCCAGAACCTTGAAGTCTTCCACGACGATGTCTTCCTCGTCCCAGATCTCGCCCACCAGCTCCTCCAACGCGTCCTCGGAGGTGGTGATGCCGTAGGTGCCGCCGAAATCATCCAGCACGATGGCAATGGACACCTTCTTGGCATTCATTTCCCGCAGCAGATCGTCCACGGGGGTGGAGTAGTGGACAAAGAAGGGGGCGTCCACCAAGCTGCGCAGGTCGGGATGCTTGTCCCGACGGTAGGCCTTCAGATACTTGCGCATCTGGAGGGTACCGATGATATGGTCCGTTGTGCCCTCGTACACGGGGTAACGGCTGTGGCGGTGGCCCAACAGGAATGCAACCACCTGTTCGGGAGGGGTATTGACCTCCAGCGCATCCATATCCACACGGGAGGTGAGGATGCTGTCCACGGTGATGTCGCCGAATTCCAGTGCAGAGCTGATGAGCTCGCTCTGTTCCTCGTTCAGAGAGCCCTCATCCGCCATATCTTCAATAATGTCATACAGCTCGTCCTCGGTAACGGACACTTCCTCTACCTCACCGGTGAGCCCCGCCGCAAACTGACCGATCTTGGTCAGAACGAAGGACACAGGGGTAAACAGCCGCATAAACAGCAGCAGGCTGGAAGCACAGGCCAATGCCAAGGGCTCGCTGTAGCGTTTGGCAATGCTTTTGGGCAGCATCTCCCCGAAGAAGAATACCGCCAATGTAGTAATGATCGTACCCACCGCAACCGCGGTCAGACCAAATTCACGGGTAACAATGACCGTGACCAGAGAAGCCACTGCCAGATGGGTGATGTTGGTGCCGATGAGCACGGTGGTCACCATCTTGTCAAAGTCTTCCAGAACCTGCAAAGCCTTTTCGGCTCTGTCGTCTCCCCGCTCCAGGGCGGTACGGATCTTGATTTTGTTCACAGATGCAAAGGCTGTTTCCGCAACGGCAAAATAGGCCATAAACAGGTACAGCACACCAATAATGATCCATGACAAACTGCCATCGTCCATGAAGGATTTACACACTCCTTTAGTATTTCGTCGGAGCATCATCTCATGCGGGATGCTCCATATTTTTTCGCAGAATACCCCAATATGAGTATCTTAATACATGAGTTTAGCACCATTGGGTAAAAAAGTCAATGGATACACACCGCCGCACCAAAATAGACAGCAGCTTCCCCTTGAGGGGGAGCTGTCAGACGCGAGGTACGAGCGAATGACTGAGGGGTTGTAATCCATATGCCACACATTGCAGCAACCCCTCCGCCTTCGCAAGCTCAGGCACAGCACACGACTTTGTCGCGTCAAGCCCCTTACACAGGGGAGGCTTATCATCATTTCACCGCCACTCTGTCCTCGCCGTAGAGCTCCTTCAGCTCTGCGATCAAGGCTTCGTGGACAATGCAGGGAGCTGCCATGCGCTTCTTAGTGTCCTCAAAGTACAATATGATCTGCTCGTCCCCGGGGAACATGGTCAGCAGCAGCTCCACATGGCGAACCGCAGCTCGGTCGGTGCTGTGCAGCTTCAGGTACAGCTTCTTTTTGCGATTTCGCTCCCGCTGATATTCCAGTTCCCGCGCATCGCTGATGGGGCGAATGCTGTCCACCATGATCTGGGGTTCACTTTCGTCTCGGAGAGAGATCTTGCCCTTAATGAGCAGGGGGGCGTTGTCCTTGATGTACCCACCGCCGCTGTCCAAGGCTCTCTGGAAGGCGATGAGCTCGATCATGCCCGTGTCATCCTCTAAGTTGATGTAGGACATAAGGCTGTTGTTCTTGGTGGCGCGGGTGCGGCTGGACGCCACGATGCCCGCAATGAGCACAGGCTGGTTGTCTGAGAAATGCTCGGGGCCTTCCTCTCTCTGGAAGTCCGTGAGAATGTTGCCGATTGCCACCGCTCCCGCACGGCGCACCTGCTCTCGATAATCGTCCATGGGGTGACCCGTGAGATACAGCCCCGTGGTCTCCCGCTCCATGGCCATGAGCTCCTGTCGGGAGTATTCGGGCATATCGGGGATCTCGTGCCGCTGCATAACCGCGGTCTCCTCGGGGTCATCCCCAAAGCCACCGAACAGGTCGATCTGTCCCGCGATATTATCTCGCATGGCCGCCTGGGCATCATCCACCACCCTGCTGCATACGCTCATGAGCTGCTTGCGGTTATAGCCCATGCCGTCAAAGGCACCTGCGCGGATGAGATTTTCCACAGCCCGCTTGTTCAATTCTCTGCCACACATACGGGTGCAGAAATCGTCGAAGCTGCGGAAGGGCCCGTCGGCCTTTCGGTTTTCCATAAGCTGGTGGATAAAGCCCCAGCCGATGTTTTTGATAGCCACCAAGCCGAAGCGCAAATCCTTCCCCTCAACGGTGAAGTCCGCATCGGACTTATTCACATCGGGAGGCAGCAGGCGGATGCCCATATCACGGCACTCGCCGATGTACTCGGCAACCTTGGTGGTATTGTCCAGCACACTGGTCAGCAGAGCCGCCATGTACTGCTGGGGATAGTGGCACTTCATATACGCCGTGCGGTAGGTGACGATGGCATAGCTCACCGCATGGGCTTTGTTGAAGGCGTAGCTGGCAAAGTCCAGAATTTCGTCGTAGATCTCGTTGGCGATCCCCTCGGGCACACCGTTTGCCACACAGCCTGCAATGCTGCGGGTGGGATCACCGTGAACGAAAGCCTGCCGTTCCTTCTTAATTTCCTTTTCCTTCTTCTTGGACATGGCGCGGCGAATCATGTCCGCCTGTCCCAGAGAGAAGCCCGCCAGCTTGCGGAAGATATCAATAACCTGCTCCTGATACACGATGCACCCGTAGGTGACCTCCAAAATGGGCTTGAGCATGGGGTGCTTGTAGGTGACCTGCTCGGGATGAGCACTGCATTGCAGGAATCGGGGAATGGAGTCCATGGGGCCGGGACGATACAGGGCAATGATCGCGGTGATATCTTCAATGCTCTTGGGCTTCAAACCCGTGCAGACCCCCGTAATGCCCGCGGATTCCATCTGGAACACACCCATGGTCTTGCCGTGGGACAGCATGTCAAAGGTGGCCTTGTCGTTTTCGGGGATGCTTTCAATATCAAAGTCGGGCTCGGACTTGTGCACCAGCCGCACAGCCTCGTCCAGAATGGTCAGGTTCCGCAGCCCCAGAAAGTCCATTTTCAGCAGCCCCAGCTCCTCCAGAGTCGTCATGGGGAACTGGCATACCACGGATTCGTCGTTTTTCGACAGGGGTACATATTCATACACAGGCCGCCCTGTAATGACCACACCTGCCGCATGGGTGGAGGCGTGGCGGGGCATCCCCTCCACACGCTTGGCGGTATCAATGAGGTTCTTTACTGTTTGGTCGGAGTCGTACATTTCCCGCAGAGGCTTGGACAGCTTCAGCGCTTCATCGATGGTAATGTTCAGCGCCGTGGGGATCTGCTTGGACACCGCCGCAGTTTCCGCGAAGCTGATGTTCAAGGCTCGCCCCGCGTCACGGACAGCCCCCTTGGCTGCCATGGTGCCGAAGGTGACGATCTGGGCCACATGGTCATGGCCGTACTTGCGGTTGACGTAGTCAATGACCTCCCCGCGGCGGTTCACGCAGAAGTCCACGTCAATATCGGGCATGGACACACGCTCGGGGTTCAGAAAGCGTTCGAAGTATAGATTATATTTAATGGGATCCACATCGGTGATGCCCAAGCAGAAGGAAACTACGCTGCCCGCCGCACTGCCTCGTCCGGGACCAACGGGAATGCCCTGTGACTTTGCCCAGTTGATGTAGTCCTGCACAATGAGGAAGTAGTCCACAAAGCCCATCTTTGCGATCATTTCCTGCTCATAAACGAGCTGCGCCAGTACGTCCTCACGCTCGGGGGCATAACGCTTTTCAAAGCCTATGCGGCACAGCTCCTTGAGATATGCGTAAGCATCCGTCCAACCCTCGGGGAGAGGGAACTTGGGCAGATGATAATGTCCGAAGGTAAATTTGAAATTGCACTTGTCCGCAATTTTCTGTGTATTTTCAATGGCCTCGGGATGCTTGGGGAACAGACGGCGCATTTCCTCCTCGCTCTTGAGGTACAGCTCCCGTGTGCCCATTTGCATACGGTCGGTGTCCTGCACGGTTTTGCCTGTCTGGATGCACAGCAGCACATCCTGATAGTACCAGTCCTCCCGATTGGTGTAGTGGGCGTCGTTGGTAGCAGCCAGCGGGATACCCGTTTCGGCATGGATGCGGAGGATCCCCTCCACCGCCTGCCGTTCCTCGGGGATGCCGTGGTCCTGAATCTCCAGATAGAAGTCCTCCCCGAACAGGTCACGGAGCCACAGTGCCCGTTCCTTGGCCCCCTTGTAGTCCCCACGGATGATCTTACGGGGGATCTCCCCCGCCAGACAGCCCGACAGACACACCAAGCCCTCACTGTGCCGACTGAGGGTCTCCCAGTCCGTACGAGGCTTTACGTAGAAGCCCTCGGTGTAGGCATCGGACACAATGCGGCACAAATTATGATAGCCCACCTCGTCCTTGCACAGCAGGATCAGGTGGGTGTAGTCGTTATCCACACCGTGTACACGGTCATGGCGGTTGCGGGGAGCAACGTACACCTCACAGCCAATAATGGGCTTGATGCCTTGGCTCTCCGCTTCCTTGAAAAAGGCCACCGCACCGTACATGACACCATGGTCGGTAATGGCGAGGGCGGTCTGCCCCAGCTCCTTGGCACGGCTGATGACCTCACCGATACGGCATGCGCCGTCCAACAGGGAGTATTCGCTATGGACATGAAGGTGGGTGAAAGACATGGGGTTCTTCTCCTTAAATATTATTGCACCGTCGGCACTGCTCCATCGTAGGGAGCGTCGTCCCCGACGCTCCGTTTTCCCGCAGTTGTTTCATTACCGATAGACGAAAAAACGGCGGACATTTTCTGCATAGAAGCAGCGGAGCGTCGAGGACGACGCTCCCTACGAGATATATTTTCGGTGGCAATGCGGGGGAACACAGTTCGCCCCTACATTTTTCACCATTCACTTAATTCCCGAATGAAGCTCCGATTCAATCGGGAATTTTCGCCGCCATAGCCACCAGCTTCTTCATTCTGTGGTTCAGACAGCTCTTGGTCACGGGAGGATCCGACAGCAGTGCCAGATCCGCCAGACTTACATCGGGATTGGCGATGCGGAGCATGGCTGCCTCCATCAGAGGCTCGGGCAGCTCAAATATGCCGTAGGCCTGCTCCAATTTCTTGATGGCGTTCAGCTGTTCCTGCGCCGCCGCGACCACCTTGTCCGCATTGGCAAAGTCGCAGTTCAGCTTACGGTTGATGGTATTGCTCACGGACTTTTCGATTTTTGCGTTGAGGATGCCCATACCCGCATTGGTGGCACCCATGGTGCTCAGCAGGTCGGAAATACCGTCCGCCTTCTTGAAATACAGCACATGGTTGCCGCTGCGGACAGTCTCCTTGGGGTCAAAGCCCAGCTCCAGCAGCAGAGCATAGGTCTCGCGGCTCACATTATAATGGCTCGTCACAAGCTCCAAATGGTATCGCTTCTCGGGGTCGGTGACACTGCCCCCCGCCAGAAAGGCGCCCCGCAGAAAGCTGACACGGCAGCAGTGCTCCTCCAGCATAGCGAAATTCACATGATGAACGGGGGTGTTATCAATGTCCCCGCCGAAGGCATCGAAGATCTTGGCAAGCTTCTCACGATCGGT
>JAFQDR010000067.1 GCA_017415945.1 Oscillospiraceae bacterium | reverse complement strand
CGACCGCTTTGCGGCGGAAACGGGTGCTTCTGCCGATAAGCTCTCTACCTTCGAGGGGATCGCTGAGTTGTCCGCCATGTACTATGAATGGAGCGGCGGCAAGCAGTTCTACGGCGCGGATTCCTGGTTAAACCTTGCCGAAGTGGGTATGGTACAGCTGGGCGGAAGCATTTTCGACGGCGAAGCACTGAAGCTTGACGGCGACAAGTACGCACACATCTGGAACACGGTGTATACCCCTGCGGTCTATGGTGGTATTGCTGTATACGACGGCTATTCCTCTGATCTGTCAAAGACCGGTGATCTTGTGTGCTCCACCGGCTCCTCTGCGGGTATTCTTTTCTATGGCGACACCATCACCTATGCCGACGGTATGGTGGAAAATGTGGAATACAGTATTCTGCCTTACCCCGTATTTGAGGGCGGTACAAAGACCGCCATTCAGCGCGGCGGCGGTCTGATGGTGGCAAAATCAGACGAGAAGAAGGAATATGCCGCCGCAGAATTCATCAAGTGGCTGACCGCATCCGAACAGAATATGAGTTTTGTTGATGAAACAGGGTATCTGCCTGTAACGAGAAAAGCCTTTGAAGAAGATATGACCGTACACCTCGAAACGATCGAAGACGAGCGCATCACCAAAATGCTGACCAGCGTGCTGTCGATGTATGAGGAGTACACCTTCTTCACCGCGCCTACCTACGCAAATTTTGATGCGGACAGCGATACCTATGAGGACACCTTCAAGAAGCTGCTGACGGATGATCGTGCAAAGTATCTGAACGGTGAATCTGTTTCCGCCGAGGCGACGCTGGCACAGATGATTCAGTAAACGGTATGATAAAACAGGCACTTGCGCTCTGGCAGAAGGAGCGCGACAGAAAAGGAACAACCCTTCACCGCAGACTGATTCTGTTCTTTGTCATGGTTACGGTGACGCTGATTTTGGCGTTTACGCTGCTGCTTTCGCTGTTCGGCATTACGGGGAGTGAGAAAACTGCGGTTGTCAGCCATCTTTCCACCGAGATCTCCATTATCTCCGACAAGATTAGCGAGGATTTCGGGCGTGTGTCCCTGGGCGGAATTGCGATTGCCGAGGATATTTCTGAGCGGAGCGACCGTTTTTTCGCAGACAACGGCATCACTGCCGATGCTCTTTCGGCGCACCCCGAGCTGATTGAACCGCTGCTTAGTGAGCATATGCAAACGCTGATTTCCACAGTCAACAACCGTTACTGCGGCGGCGCATTTATCCTGCTGGATGCGACGGTGAATCCGAATGCAGAAAATGCCGACACCTCCAAGGCAGGGGTCTTTCTCAAGAAGACACAGCCTACCCATACATCCGCAACGGGCGTGGATATACATTATCTGCGCGGTCCGGCACAACTGGCAAGGGAGAATGAGATCATGCTCCTTGGTCAGTGGCGGATGGAATTCGACGTGGATGGACAGGATTTCTTTGACAAGGTTCTCACTACCGCCAAAGAAAATCCCGCGCTTGCACTGTCCCGACTGTACTACTGGAGCGGACGGATGCTGCTGAAGGGCAACAGCGAATCGGGATTTATGCTCTGCGTACCTCTGCGGAGTGAAGATGGAACGGTATTCGGTCTCTGCGGCATTGAGGTCAGCGACCGATTGTTCAAGGCTTCCTATACCCCCGAAGGCGGTAATTTCGAGAACATCTTTACCGTTATGGCACCCGTATGTGAATCGGGATTCTGCACTTCGCAGGGGCTGATCGCAGGCAACTACTATCTCACAGGAAACCATTGGGATTACGATCTTGCCGTCACCGACAGCCACGATGATTTCATCCATCTGTCAGGCGGCGGAGAGAATTACGCAGGCAAGAGTGATTCGATCCGGCTCTACCCCGGCGGCTCACCTTATGAGGGGCAAGCGTGGGTAGCAGCTGTTCTGATGCCCAAAGACATTCTCCATAACGCCGTCAAGGGCAATTCCGCCTATTTCACGGTCATTGTCGTATCTCTTCTGATCGTCAGCGTTGCTGCATCCGTTATCATCAGCCAACGCTATCTGCGTCCGGTGAACAACGCATTGGATTCCATTCGCAGCCGCTCTTACCATGAACAGGCCGATGTGCCGTACTCGGAGATTAGCGACCTTCTTGATTTTCTCGCCGAAAGCGACCGTATTCATGCAGAGGAAATGGACCGTCTGGACAAAGAGAAACGAGAGATCCATTCCAAGTTTGAGCTGGCGCAAACACATATCACCCATCTGGCAGAAGAAAAGCTGCCCGAGGTGGATTCGGACAGCTTTGATCGGTTTATGCAGTGCCTCTGCACGCTGACGCCGAAGGAGCGCTCGATCTTTGAGCTTTATATGGAAGGCAAAAAGGCAAAAGAAATCCTTGTTCTGGCGGATATTAACGAAAACACACTGAAGTATCACAATAAGAATATCTACTCAAAGCTCGGCGTAACCTCCCGCAAGCAGTTGCTGGAGTTCGCCGCGCTGATGAAAATCCAGCAGAAGGAGGTCTAATATGACCCTTGCCGAACGTCTGAACAAGATTATCAGTGAACAGAACCTTACCAAAGCGGAGTTTGCCAGAAAGGTTGGAATCAGCGAGAATTATATCTACATCCTGACCGGCAGCCGCGGCAACGATCCCGAAAAACCGATGGTCATCTCTGCCTCCCTCGCCAAGCTGATTGCGCTGGAGTTTGGGTATGACGAGGAATGGGTACTGCGCGGGTAGGTTGACCAACATCGGATTATCACATAACCAAAAGCACAGCTTACATCATAATGGTGCAGGCTGTGCTTTTTCTGTTTGTTCATGAGGAAATCAAAAAAATGCTAAAATATAAAAAACTTTCAAAAATTTTACGACCAAAGGCGATAAAACCGTACTTATATATAGTAGGCTTCATATAACTTTTCGAAATCCATTACTTATCATCACCTCCTGTCTTCATAGATTATACGGGGATAGGCTCATTTCGTTACAAACATTATATCATATTTTTCAAAAAAGTGTTAGCTATATAAAAGGGTGCCACCGAAGCGACACCCTTAATCAGTTTATTGTTTTTCGTATTCGGTATCCAAGTTTGTTAATTTAAGCTCGTACTCTTGTCGATTAGCATCATATTTTACATTCACAGTCATTTCTTCTACAACCGCTTTGCTTTCTTTATCGGTAATTGTTACAACAACATCTGTTGGTTCTGTAAACCAGCCAAAGATTGTGTATCCATACGTTTGGGAAGAGTGAGCAGAAGCGAGATAAGCTACTGAAATGTGTTCGTCCGCAACAGTAACTGTAGTTCCGTTGTAGGAGATAGATATATCAAATCGTTGGTATACAGCTTCATTGTTTTCGAGATTTGATGGCTTAACATCAAAATGAAACAGTGGCATATTATGTCCAAAAAGATTGTATTTTGGTTTTCCAGAACTAATAGAACTACTGGTAACGTTCAAGTCCGTTGTTTCCCCATTCGCTGCATGTGCAGTGATTACAAAATACGATAAGATACTGTTATCTGGAGTATCGGGAGAATGAAAAATATTCCCAAAAAGTCCTCCTGCAATAATAAGGGACAAGCAAGCTGCCATTGCAACCCATTTTGTCCATACCGGAGCTTTGCGCTTAGCCTTTACTTCGGGATCAGCTTCCTTGATATATTTCTCGTCCACTTTGCCGAGGACGTTCAAAATTCTTTCTTCTTTCATAGCGAGATACCTTCCTTCTCTAATAAGCATTTTAGTTCATTGCGTGAGCGAAGCAAGGACATTTTCACTTTGCTTTCGCCCATGCCATAATCTGTTGCAATCTCTTTGACAGGACTCAGATACCAATAACGCCGCATAAAAATCTTGCGTTGCTCCACGGGGAGGGATGCAAGAAAACGGTTGAACACATCGACAAGAACCATATCATCAATGATGCTTTCCGTACTTTCTATTGCCGGTATGCATTCGTGCAGTTCGTCAATGATTAGTGGCATCTGTCCATTGCCACGCTTTTCAGCGGTTAATTGTTTGTACTTGTTCAAAGAAATATTGCGGGTGAGTTTGCCAAGAAATGTTTTGAGGACAGAGGGACGATGGGG
>JAFQDR010000066.1 GCA_017415945.1 Oscillospiraceae bacterium | reverse complement strand
TTGCATGCCAAAATCTTAAAAAATTAGCAAATGTACGGTGGCAATCCCCTACATTTGCCGCATTATTTCGCTCGCTTTTTCCATATTTACGCCAAAACCCGACTTACGGTGCTTCGTAAGTCGGGTTTGTCTACAGTCTGAAACCACACCGAATGTTCGGTGTGGTTTTTGATTATGTGAGGTATGTAGTTTATCTAAATCTCTTAGGAAACAACGCCCAGACCCAGAGAGATCGCAACCAGTGCAACTACAACTACGATAAGGCAGTGCAGGAAGCAGGGGATTGCGTTGAACTTGATGATCTTGCCTTCGTTGCCGGAGGTACCGGTGGTCGCACATACGGAAACAACGTTGTTTACGCAAACCATGTTGCCGATTGCGCCGCCGCAGTTCTGCAGAGCAACGATCGCGATGGGAGACAGGTTCACCAGAGCAGCAGCTTCGAACTGCAGAGAGGAGAACAGGGTGTTGGAAACGGTGTTGGAGCCGGACATGAAGGAGCCCAGAACACCGATCAGAGGAGCCATAACGATGTATGCCTTGCCTGCCAGGTCGGTCAGACCACGAGCCATGATCAGCAGCATGGAGCCGTCAACATGGTCGGAGGAGAAGTTGGTGTAACGGAAGATGTTAACCATTGCAACGCCGAAGAACAGAGCGATTGCTGCGCCCTTGACCTGCTTGAAGGTATCGATCCATGCGCCCTTGACTTCTTCGCCCTTCATGCCGTGCATGGGGATGGTCAGCAGAGCAACCAGGATGAAGACAACGCCGGGGGACCACAGGCAAGCATAGTTCCAGTTCTGGCCCAGAATGATGCCGGAGGAGCCGGTGCCGATGGTAAATGTCTTCATAGCGTCTGCCCAGCCCATGCCTGCCTTCTGGCAGATACGGGTAACGACCAGAATGCCGATGATGATAACGTAGGGCATGAATGCCTTAACCAGGTTCATGTCGGAAAGCTTGGGTTCGGGGATCTCGGTGTTGGACAGCCAGGTGGAGTCCCACTTTTCCTTCTTGTCGAAGTAGAATTCCTTCTTGGGCATGAGGAAGCCCTTCTTTGCAGCCACGATGGAAACAACCAGAGTGACCAGAGCAGCACCCAGAGAAGCCAGTTCGCCGCCGATGAATCTTGCGATGCTCAGGTAAACAATCAGGTAAACGGTTGCGGTGAAGCCTGCGTACAGCAGAATGGGCAGGATAAACTTGGGATGTCTGTGACCTTCCCAGCCGAACTTTACAACAACAACGCCGATGCCGATGATCAGAATGAAGAATGCGCCGAATGCCATGCAGGTTGCGGAGAAGAAGGTGAAGTTGCTGAGCCAAGCGTCGGGGTTTGCGCCGGAAGCGATAACAGCGTCCTTAACAACAGAAAATGCGGTGTTGGTGGGGGTGCCGACTGCGCCGAAGATAACGGGAGTGCAGTTGTAGATCAGGCAGATGGTAGCTGCTGCCAGAGGGGGGAAGCCCAGGCTGATCAGCAGGGGAGCTGCCAGAGCTGCGGGGGTACCGAAGCCTGCTGCGCCTTCAATGAACGCGCCGAATGCCCAGCCAACGATAATCGCCTGAATACGTGCGTCAGTGGTAACGCCCATGAACATGCCGTTGATAGCGGACATTGCGCCGGAACGGGACATGGTGTTCATGATCAAAATCGCACCGAAAACAATTACCAGAGTTTCCAGAGCGGACAGGAAGCCTGTCAGAGTGAAAGCGACCATGTCGATGACGTTCATCTTCCAGAAGATGACAGCAACGACACAGGACAGAGCCCATGCCAGAGGCAGAGCCTTGGATGCGCCCCAGTCACGGCCAATCATCAGATAGATGGTCACGATCAGGGGAACAAATGCGATGAGAGCTAACATTGTTTTTCCTCCAATTCCCAAAAGGTTTTTCTTATTTCGGCAGCTTCGGAGGTTTTCGCTCTCCCCATCTTTCCCGTGAATGGGGACAACCAAAACCCTTTGCGAACACCTTGGCAGCGTGCCGTTTCATCAGCCTCGGCGGGGGCAGTCTGTGTAAAAGCGCACAAAACCCCTGTTCGCGATTATGTCTATTCACAGTATAGACATAATTTGCATAAATTTCCATAATTGATATTTTTTAAACAGCACTTTTGTAGAATGTGCTAAAAATGTGCTCTGAAATTATGCAAGAAAAAAGTTTGACAATCTTTTTTGGGACGAAGTATTAAAAAACTATTACAAATCCTTAGATTTTGCACCCGCTTTTTCGGAAAAGCTGTCTTTACACCCTAAAATTGCACTTTGTAATGACACCTGACAAGATATCTTTGGTGGCTTTCGATTCGTGAAAGTGCGGATCATAACGATATACGAGGAATAAAATACCACCATTGAGAAAACAATGGTGGTTTACATAATGTTGATTTATCCGTTCCAAATGCTATAGCCTGAGAAGTAGCCCAAGGGATCGTGGAGTGCGCCGTCTACAGCAATCTCGAAGTGGAGGTGAGGGCCTGTGGATACGCCGGAGGAGCCTGCATATCCGATGACCTGTCCTTGGGTGACGGTTTGTCCGGGGCTGACCGCTGCGGCATTCATGTGCGCATACAGTGTGCTTCTGCCGCCGCTGTGGTAGATAACCACATAAATGCCATAGCCTGCGGGGTCGTTGCCTACGGTGACAACAGTGCCTCCGTCGGCTGCCACAATGCTTGCGCCCATGGCTGCGTTGATGTCGATACCCTTGTGGAACTTTACGGTACCGTATTCGGGGTGGACGCGGTTGCCGAAGGGAGAGGTGACCAGCTTGCTTGAGGGCAGAGGCCAGATATAGCTGCCTGTGACCGTAGAGGTGTCGGGAGGCTTGACGGCGGGTGTCTCGGGTACCGTGTCGGTATTTTCATCGGCGGAAGGAGGCGTAGGCTGTGGGTTCTTCGCTGCTTCCTCCGCCGCCTTCAGCTCGGCGATGATGGCGTTGATGGAATTTTGCACGGCGTATTCCCGTTGGAGTGCGGCATTGTAAATCGCTTCGAATTTTTCGATTTCCTTTTGCAGCGCTTCAATGGTTTCCGCTGCTTCCGTCAGTTCCTGCTCCAGTCGGGTAATATCCTCTTCCAGCCGATGTTTCTTTTCCTCCAATTCCCCATGGAGCTGTTCATATTCTTCCTTTGCGGTGATGGCGGCATCACGAGCATCCTTATAGCCCTGCTCAATACGTTTGTCGTATTCCATGATCTCCGTAAGGGTATCCACACGGGTCAGGATCCCGGTGAAATCCTCTGCCCCAATGAGAACACCCATATAGGTTTGGAGCTTGCCGTTTTCCTCCATGGTGCGCAGATGCTTTTTATATACCGCAAAGGCATCCTCTGCCGCAGCTTGGGCAGCTTCCGCTTCGGCTTTCTTTTCCGCGATGGCATTGTTATAGACCTCAATTTGCTGCTGTGTATTTAATATTTCCTCTTGGGTCAGACGGTTTTGTTCGTCCAGTGCTGCTTTTCGCTCTACCCAAGCAGCCTTTTGTTCGCGCAGAGAAGCGGCGTTGTTTCCTGCTTCGATTTTGTCCTTTTGAATGTTCTCTTTTTCCTGCTCCAGCTTACCGATCTCATCGGTATATGCCGCACTGCCTGCGGTGGGGAACAGCAGAGAGAAGATCATCAGCATTGCAAGCAGCAGAGAAATCCTTTTTGTGTAATGTATATGATGGGACATAGATTTCCTCCTTATCTGCGAATTTGTTTATGAGACGAGATGGCAGAGAAAATGTTCCCAACCAAAGGCAGATACGGACACCCGCAAGATGCATCCTTATGAGTGAATAGCGGCGGCAGCAAGCGGCCTCCCTACAGATGCGGAAATCAAATTTCATTTCCGTTAAACCGTTACTGTGCTGACTTAAACATTTTTAATCTTGCTGTTTGTTATATAGAGCGAGATGTTCGGTAATCTTTGTAATTACGTTACCGTGCTGTCGCAAAAACGATACCGGAGCTGTTCGTACGAGCTGTACGAACTGAAAAACCTCCGTCGAATTATCGACGGAGGTTTACATAATACAGATATTACTTCTTTGCCTTGGGGGTCAGGACTGCCTTGCCGCCCATGTAGGGACGCAGGACCTCAGGGATAGAAACAGTGCCGTCTTCATGCAGGTTGTTTTCCAGGAATGCGATCAGCATACGGGGAGGCGCAACACAGGTGTTGTTCAGAGTGTGGCACAGCTGCATCTTGCCGTTTTCGTCCTTGTAGCGGATCTTCAGACGGCGAGCCTGAGCATCGCCCAGATTGGAGCAGGAGCATACTTCGAAGAACTTCTGCTGACGGGGAGACCATGCTTCAATGTCGCAGGACTTAACCTTCAGGTCAGCCAGGTCGCCGGAGCAGCATTCCAGCTGACGGACGGGGATGTCCAGATTGCGGAACAGCTCAACGGAG
>JAFQDR010000065.1 GCA_017415945.1 Oscillospiraceae bacterium | reverse complement strand
TCTTCGGGAACAAGCGTATCTACATCGATAACATATGCGTCGTTACGACCGTTCTTTCTCCATCGTTCCATAAGAACACCCCCTGTTTCTTCTATTATACCAGAAACAGAGGGTGTGGTCTATTTTTTTGACAGGCTGAAACGGACTTCCAATGGAAGTCCGTTTTTTATAAGCCTCCCCTTGGATAAGGGGAGGTGGGCCGAGGAACGAGGCTCGGAGAGGTCGAATGAATATGATTACCTCTCAGTCATCCGCTCGTTCCTCGCGGATGACAGCTCTCCTTAAAAGGAGAGCCTTATTTTGAAAAAACCTCTGCTTTCGCAGAGGTTTTTGTTTTTATCCTTTCATCAGCACATACAACAGGCACAGGGAAAGTCCCACGCCCATGAGAATGATGCTGTAGGCAAAGGAGTATCTAAAGCCGATGCGGGGCTTGGGATCACGGTCATAGGCCGCGAACCCCTCGTCCTCATTGGGGGACACGGTGCGAGTCTGCCCGTAATACAGCAGCTTGCCCAGCACAGCCACGGTACCGTCCACCAGAGTCTCACCCAGTCGGGCAACAATCGCACCCATAAAGGGCAAAATCACGCAAACCACGGGACGATAAATCGCCGTTTCCAGATTGAGCTTCTCGGGCCAGCGGTTGGGATACCGTACACTGCTGCAGTCCCGCTCGGTGAGCAAGGGACGGATCACCAGCAGATACACTGCCGCGCCGATGCACAGGCTGATGAGGGCACCCTTCAGGTTTACCCACGCGAAGTAATGCACCGCATGGTCGGGAGCGTGACCGTGCATAAAGCCTCTGCCCAGAGCCGCCATGCCGTCCATGATCTTATTGGGCAGCAGCCCCAGCACGGGCATGACCGCCGCAAGGCAGGTCAAGGTCCCCATAGACAGCTTGCTTGCATAGGGCGTATGCCAATGCGCCCCCTCGTTGGGAGACTGCACAAACAGACATACAAACACCTTCAGCATGTATGCCGCCGTCAGACCGCCCGCAAACAGGAAGCTCCATTCCACAGCGGTAAACAAGGCTGCGGATTCGGGCACCAGATGGATATATTCCACAATGCTTTCGTGGAGAAGGGTCTTGCTGACGTAGCCGTTTAAGCCGGGCACACCTGCAAGGCTCGCCATGGGAACAGCCATAACCGCCATAAGCCAAGGCTTATCCTTGCCGAAGCCCCGAATCTTATTGAAATCGAAGGTATGGGCGGTGCAGTAAATGACACCCGCCGCAGGGAACAGGATCAGCTTCACGGAAGCATGGTTGACAATGTGCAGCAGAGTGCCGTCCACCGCCAGTGCGTTGTGGTGCCCCAGCAGACACTGCATGGCAATGCCCGTGAGAATAAAGCCGATTTGAGACACGGAGGAGCAGGCGAAGGTGCGCTTCAGGTCAATGGAGAACACCGCCAGCACCGCACCCAGCACCATGGTAATGACACCGAGGAACAGCATCAGCATCCCCCAAGTGTAGTTATATCGGAACACCTGCGTGCTCAATACCAGAATCCCGAACACGCCCGTCTTGATGATAACACCCGACAACACCGCAGAGGCAGGCGCGGGAGCGGCGGGGTGGGCTGTGGGCAGCCAGATATGCAGAGGGAAGGAGCCCGCCTTGGCAGCAAAGCCCACCAAGGTCAGCAGTCCCGCAGCCCACAGATAGCCCTTGTTTTCCACAGCGGAAGCCGCATCGTACAGGGCATCGATCTCCAGAGTGCCCAGCAAATGATACAGCATGAAGATACCCATGAGGGTAGCCAGACCGCCGATGACCGCAACCGCCAAATAGGTCTCCCCTGCCTTCATGGCATCGGGCTTTTCCGTATGGATGACCATGACCCAAGAGGCAAAGGACATCACTTCAAAGAACACAAAGGTGGTAAACAGGTCCGCGGACAGGAACACACCCACGGTGCCCGTGAGGGTCAGCAGCCAAAAGGCATAGTAGCGATTACGGAAGCGGCTGTGGGCAAAATACTCCCGCAGCATGAGGGTGGCCTCGAACCAGCCGATGGCAGCGATCAGAGCCATGAGACAGCGGAAACCGTCAGCGGCAAAATGCAGACCCATGCCCAATACGCCGTCCAGTCGCAGCTCAGCCTCGCCCCCCACCATCAGTGCCACAGCGGCAGCCAGCTCCAAGCCCGTAGCCACGGCCACGAAATTATCACGATAGTGCTTGTTCCATTTGCCCACACCGAAGCTCACAGGGGCGCACAGAGTGGGGAACAGCACTAAGAACAGAAGCAAAAATTGAGACATCATATCACACCCCCAACAGCTTGGTGACCAGTGCCAGCAGAGGCTGCGCCAGTACAGACACACTCACACACAGCACCGCCAGTGCCACAAGAGGCCCCTTCATGAGCCAATTGGGGTCATGGTTTTCCACAGTCTCTTTGCGGAATGCGGGTGCGTATGCCGCAAAGAGAATACTCATCATATACAGGGCCGTCAGCAGTGCGGACAGGATCAGCGCGCCCGCTGCCACCCAGCCAAGGTTCAGCCCCGTACCCATAGCGGCAGTACCCAGCAGCCACTTGCTTGTGAAGCCGCAGAGGGGAGGCACGCCCATAAGGCTCAATGCCGTCACCGCAAAGGTTGCCATGGTCACGGGCATTTCCTTGGAGATATAGGGCAGCTCGTATACATATTCCTTGTGGGTCTTGTAGTATACCGCGCCGCAGCCAAAGAACAGGGTGATCTTATTGACCGCATGGAACAGCATATGTGCCACCGCCGCCACCAGACCCGCGGGGCTCATCATGCCCACGCCCACCAATATGTAGGACAGGTTGGACACGGTAGAGTAGGCCAGTCTGCGCTTGAAGTGGGGAGATCGGAGCCCGTTTGCGGAGCCGTACACCAGCGTAAAGGCCGCCGCGCACACCACTACCGTCTGGGCCCAGGTGCCGAACAGGATATCCGCACCGAAGGCAAAATAGGTCAGACGCATAACCGCGAACACACCCGACTTTACCACCGCAACGGCGTGGAGCAGCGCGGTAACGGGAGTGGGTGCTACGGAAGCATCCAGCAGCCAGCCATGGAAGGGGAAGATGGCCGCCTTGACACCGAAGCCGAAGAAGCCGATGACATAGACCGGCAGCAGCATATTGTTGTTTGCCACGTCCTCAAAGGCCAGACTGCCGCCGTACACGAAGCTGCCGCCGCCGTAATACATGAGGAACACCATGGCGATGAAGCCCAGACCCGCACCTGTCATGGAATACAGGATATAGGTCTTACCCGCATAGCGGGCCCTGCCGTTCATGGCATGCATGACCAGAGGCAGAGTGGCCAAGGTCAGCAGCTCATAGAACAGGTACATGGTGAGGATATTTGCGGAGAAGGCCACACCCAGTGTGACGCCGAAGCTGGCAAGGAAGAAGGCGAAGAAGCGGGTTTCCGCACCCTCGTGCTTCATATATTCCAGCGCGTAGAAGGAGGCAATGACCCACAGAACGGAGACCATGACAGCGAACACACTGCCCAGACCGTCGGGACGGAGCACCAGCTCCACATTGGGTGCAAAGCGAACCAAGGGCAGTGCCTTGCCGTAGCCCGTCAGCACCGCAGTAATTGCCAGCAGCCCGGTGATCGCCGCAGTACCGATGACCCAGCGCTCACGCTTGGAGCGATCCTCGGTGCCGCTGAGCAGCAGAGCCAGACCGGAGAGAATGGGGAAGAAAATAGAAATCAACATCAACATATTATTCTACCCCCTTTTAAGAAAACAGCAGAGCCATAATGGGCTCGGTAAAGGTATCCAGCAGGTTGGGGAAAATACCCAGCACCACGACCCCCACAGCCAGTACCAGCATAGGCCCACGCATATGCCAGTTCAGATGCTGCTTCTGGGGCTCGTGCAGGCGTTCCCCGTGGAAGCTCTCCCCGGGGAAGAAGGCATCGGTGACGATGGGCAGCAGATACCCCGCAGTCAGCAGCGCGGACACCATCAGCACCGCGGTGCCCACCATGCCAAGCACGCCGAAGCCGAGGCCGCCCTGTGCCAAGTACCACTTGCTCACAAAGCCCGCCGTGGGAGGAATACCGATGAGGGACAGAGCGTACAGAGCAAAGCACCACATGATATATGGCAGCTTCAGCCCCGCGCCCTGCAGCTGATTGACCTTGGTCTTGTACAGATGGAAGATGATAGCACCCGCCGCCATAAACAGACCGTTCTTGGCGATGGCGTGGTACACCAGCTGCAGCAGCGCACCGTAAAAGCCCTCGGGACTCACCAGCAGGATGCCGAACAAAATATAGCTCACCTGGCTGACAGTGGAGTAAGCCAGACGTTTTTTCAGAGTCTTTTCCTTATAGGCCAGCATGGAGCCCATAAACACCGTGAAAATGGCAAGGCACAGCAAAACGGTCTGCACCCAAGAGCCTGCCAAAAAGTCGGCACCGAACTGGAAGTAGATCACACGGATCATGGCCAGCACGCCCATCTTGGTGATGAGGCCCGACAGCACCGCACTGGCGGGAGAGGGGGCCACAGGGTGAGCAGTGGGCAGCCACGCGAACAAAGGCATGACACCCGCCTTTGCACCGAAGCCCAGCAGCATCAGCAGCAGTGCCACACGCAGCCCCCCTGCATTGGCAGCCGCCGCAGCCGCATCCAGGGTACCCCCCGCAACAAACAGGTCCGTGGTCCGGAACTGCTGCAGGTAGAACATCCCCAGCAGACCCAAGGCCGCACCGCACACGGAGAAGCCAAGATACTTCAGGCCCGCATCGATGGCCTTGTTGTTGCCCGCGTGGATAACCAAGAACACCGTCAGCAGGGTCATCATTTCATAAAACAGGTACAGGGTCACCAGATTCCCCGCCAGACAAATGCCTATGAGGGAACCCAGAGACGTTACATAATACCCGAAGAACCGTGCTTGATTGCGCTCGTGGGTCATGTATTCATCGGCGAACACCGACACAATGAGCCACAGTACCGCCACCAAAAAGGCAAACAACCTGCTGACACTGTCCGTAGCCAGCACGATACGGGCGCCGCCCCACAGCTCCAGCACAGGCAGCGTCACCCCCTGCCAATCGGTCATCAGCAGGAACATGAGCTCCAGTGCCAGCAGCATGGTCACATAAATGCGGCGGGGTTCTCGTTCATTTAATTTAAACACAGGCAGCCCGCCCAGCAAGGGAAGCAAAACGGGTACCAACAGCATTTCCTGCTGCATAGTGTCACCTCAATTCAATCATCACAGGAGTCTCAGCCCCAGCTCGATCATACGGATCGTCGGTTCAATGGCAACGCCCAGAACCACATTCAATACAAGGAAGATTACGGTGCTGACCATAAAGCCCACATCCTCCCGCTCCGCAGCCATGGGCTCGGGCTTGGTCTCGTCAGCGGGGAACCAAATGCCCACAATAGCAGGCAGATAGTACATGGCGTTCAGCACAGAGCTGCCCGCAAGCACCAGCATGGCCGCAAGCATCTTCCCCGGGTCGCCCATAGCGGCAATGCCCAGATAATACTTGGCCGCAAAGCCCGCCAGCAGGGGGATGCCGATGAGGCTCAAGCCCCCAACGGTAAAGGCAACGCCCGCCAGAGGATTCTTCCGTGCGGTACCCCGAAGGGCGTTCAGGCTCTTGTTGCCTCCGCAGCTGCGAATGAGCATCCCCGCAGAGGTAAACAGCAGAGGCTTGGTGATGGTGTGTGCCAGAATCTGATAAACCGCCGCCACGATGCCCACATGAGAGCCCAGCCCCACACCCATGAAGATGTAGGCCACCTGCGCCGCAGAAGAGAAGCCCAGCATACGCTTGGTGGACTGCTCCTGATAGGCACGGACGGAAGCCACGATCATACCCATGAGCCCCATGACGAACAGCACCTGCAGAATGTGCAGATCCCGCATGACCTCCATAGTGAACACACGGTAAATGAGCTTAATAAGCAAAATCACATAGCCCTTGGAGATCAGACCCGACTGCACCGCGGAGCCTGAGGTGGTTGCGGATGCGTAGGCATTGGGCAGCCAGCCGTAGAAGGGAAACAGAGCGGACTTAATGGCCAGACCCATGGTCACCAGTGCAACGGAGATCAGCAGGGGCACACGGTAATCTCCGCTTGCCGCCAGTGCCTGCACCGCCGCATCCATACCCGGCATCAGCAGCTGACCGGTACAGGTATACAGCAGGGTAATGCCCATAAGGAACAGACCCGAGCCCACGCAGGAAATGACCAGATACCGCACCGCCGCCACAAGGCTCCTGCCGGGACGGCGTGCCATAACAATGGCGCAGGCGGTAATGGCATTGATTTCGATAAACACGTAAGCGGTGAATACGTCGTTGGTGTATACCAGTGCCAGCAAAGAAGCCAGCATAAGATTGAGCATCAGGCAGTAATTGTGCCGCTTGTTTTCGGAGATGTCGTCGAACAGATCCCGACGGCCGCCCTCCATGCTCAGCACCATGACCACGCAGAACACCAGTGCCAGCATGGCCTCCAGAGGGCCTGCACGGAGCTCATTGCCCCAAGGCGCGGGGAAGTGCCCCATCATATAGCGGAAGCTGTACTCCCCAAGGGTGGTTTCCACCAGCAGCCAAGCAGACAGCACACCGATCACCGCCGTGACCGTCTCCGTCACACGGAAGGCCTTGCGCCCATCCTTGATGAGGGGCATGAGCACGCCGCCCACCATGGCAAGAAATATACTGAAAAACGGGACATTGTTTACAAAAGGCATAAACACGCTCCCTTTCTAAAATTTCTAAAATTCAAATTTTAACGAACCTCTTGAACCGGCTCCCCTGTGTAAGGAGAGCTGTCAGCCGCGAGGTACGAGCGGCTGACTGAGGGGTTGTCACAGCAGAACGTCGGTTTTTCGCCGCAGTTCATGGAGAATTTCACCTCTTTCTGCACAAGCCCTCCGAGCCTCGTTCCTCGGCTCTCCTCCCCTTACACAGGGGAGGCTTAGTCGCAGGCAAACACATTTCCCCTATATAAAATAGGAAAAATCAGTCCTCCTGTGCCTGCTTTGCCAGCAGCAGGATCTCATCCAAGTCCAAGGTGTGGTACAGATGATACAGTCTCTGGGTGAGCGCAAGGAAAAATGCCGTGGTACTGACCGCAACCACGATGCCCGTGAGCACCAGGCCCCCGGGAACGGGGTTGATGTAGTAGGCCGCGTCGGTAATGCCGTCCACAATGATGGGAGCCTTACCGCCGTCAATATAGCCAACCGCCGCCAGCATCAAAAACACCGCGGAGTCCATCAGGTTCAGACCGATGATCTTTTTAATCAGATTGGGGTGCAGGAACAATGTGGCAAAGCCAATGCAGAACAAAATGACCGCAACGATCTGGTAGCGCATATCCAATAAGGTTTGCAAATCCATCCGTCATTCCTCCTCTACCTGAGAAAACAGGGAATAAAAGCTGAACATGGTGCAGGCAACGATGATGCCCACGCAGATATTCAGAGGCAGGATAAAGCCCGCGCTGAGAATGTCACCGGGGGTGCCCTTGGGGATCTCCCAGCCGATGTGGTTGGCACCTGTAAAGAAGGAGTAGCTCTTCATGCCCGCATAGCACAGCAGGCAGCCAACACTCATGCCTATGGTCACATTGGGAGTCAGCACCTTGGTCAGCCGCTTCTGACCAAACATGGAGGAGGCCAGAATCAGACCGCCCCCCAGTACCGCACCGCCGGAGAAGCCCCCGCCGGGGGAAAGGTGCCCATTGAGCACCACATAAATACCGTATACAAAAATCATGGGCAGCAGCAGCTTGCCGATGTGCTGGAAAATCAGGTCGGTGCTGGGGTCGGCAAAGGGCCCCTTATCCGTCCATTCCTTGGTATGCTTGCTGAGGGTGATAAACAGCACCGCTGCGGTAGCCGCAAACAGCACCGTAGATTCCCCGAAGGTATCGAAGGCACGGTAGTCCAAGATCATACCCGCCACGGTATTCACCGCACCTGTTTCCTCCGTGCCCTTTTCCACATACCGCTGAGAAACCTCATTGTTGGTGGGGGCGGAAGGGTCATTATAGGTAGGCAGCAGCAAAACCGTATAGGTCAGAGCCAGCATCAAGGATAAGCACACCAGCACCGCCGCCACTTGGTACAGTCTGCGCTGATAGGTCAGATTGCGCAGAGGGTCCTTTTCGGGCTTGGGTGCCTTGGGCTGCACATCGGGCAGGTCGCCGATGGAGCGGATGCGGCCGGGGGTATCGGGCAGATCCCCGTTGACCCAGTCATTGAGCCGCTTCCAAAGGGAGTCATGTTTCATCATGTTCCGTTCCTTTCATGGCGTTGATGCGCTTCAGGGTCACAATAAACAGGATGGTGTCCACCCCCGCGCCTACTGCCGCCTCGGTGATGGCAAGGTCGGGAGATTCCAGCACCAGCCAGATCACGCTCATGACCGCACTGAAGGCCATGAACACAATGATACTGGACAACAAATTGCGGGTACAGACCGTACCGATGGCGCAGGCGATGAGAAAGGCCAGCACCAAAAATTCGAAATAGATCACAGCAGTACCTCTCCTTCCTCGTGGGATGCTTCCGCATCCATGTCATATTCGGTGAGCAGCTCCATTTTGGCGATCAAATGGGTCACCACAGGGCCTGCCAGCCACATAAATACAATAATAACCCCCAGCTTCAGGGTGGTCAGGTTCCAGCCCCACAGCAGTGCCAAGCCGCCCATAATAAACAGCACACCGAGGGTATCGGTAATGGCGGTGGCGTGGATGCGGTTCAGCACACATTTGAAGCGGAACAGCCCCACAGCGGACACGCACACGGAAAACAGGCCGAAGCCCATCATTGCCACAGCGAATACAACTCGCAGCATATCAATCATGGCGTTCCTCCAATTCTTCGGGGTGAATCTCATAGTGGCGGGTGGTGGCCACACGGGTCAGCACCACAACCACCAGCATATTCAGCAGAGCATACAAAATGGCAACGTCAATGAGGAAAGCCTCCTCCAGCAAATAGGAGAGGATGCAGATCATCATCACCACTAAGGTGCCGATCATGTTCAGCGCAATGACACGGTCGGTGACGCGGGGGCCCTTAATAGCACGGATAAGGCACACAAAGACCACAACCATCATCAGGCACAGGGCGAATATCAAAAAGGAGCGCAGGAGCATAGTCGGTTCGATCATATCACTGTTCCTCCAGCTTTCGAATTTCGTTCACAAACACGGAATCCTCCATGCCCCCCGCAAACTTCCCGTCCAGGGCGTGCACACAGAACAGGTCATCCCCCACACCGCAGGTAATGGTGCCGGGGGTCAGGGTAATGGAGTTGGAGAGGATGACCTTGCCGATGTCACTGCGGACAGGGCTCTTGAAGTACACCAAACGAGGCTCTACCTCCTTGGCCTTGGGAGACAGGGTCAGCACCATCACATCCAGCGCAGCCTTGATGACCTCTCCCACAAGGATGAACAGATACTTCACGGCACCCAAACCGCGGCGTGCCAAATCCAGCTCCCGCTTGGGACGGAAACCCAGCACCTTGCAGCACCAGCCGTAGATCACGCCGCAGATCAGCACACCCAATATTAAAATCTCAGCAGTGATTCGTCCGTTGAGCAGCAGCCAAAATGCCAGCAGCAGCCAAAACATCACACCACATCCTTCCTTACTGCATTTGCCACAGTATATGAACAGGGCATACTCCCCCACTGTGGTATAATATGGTTATTATACAATATAATAGAAAAAGGACGTTCGCACAAGTCGAAACGCCCTTTTTCGGTGTTTTGGTAAAAGAATACCCTATTTTTTTATGCTTTCGCACAAAGAATTTTCAGCAAATTCCCCTTGACAGATTTTTCTCTGTCCGAGATTTTTTAACAAGCTCTTTACTTAAAAGCCCAGCAGCAGACCCACCACAGCGGATACGCCGATGAACACAATGGGATGCACATCGATCTTACGGATGGCAATGAAGGCAATCACGAAATAGATCAGCTTGCGGATATCGCAGAGATCCAAGAGATTCCCCGTCTGTGCGTACAGATCGAGGCTGAACACGGCAACCTCTGCCACGCCGATGCCCGCCGCGGCGATCATAGCCGTGACCGCAGGGCGCAGTCCGTAAAACAGATTGTCCACAACGGTGTTGCCCCGGAACTTTTCCAGAGACATGGACACCAGAATGACCACCACCAGCGCAGGCACAACCAGCCCCATGGTTGCCACGATGCCGCCAAAGACACCCGCAACGTCACAGCCCACATAGGTGGCCATATTGATGCCGATGGGGCCGGGAGTAGACTCACTGATGGCAACCATGTCGGTGATCAGGGAGGCATCGAACCAGCCAGTTTTTTCGCTCAATCGTTCCAAAAAGGGCAGAGTTGCCATGCCGCCGCCTACGGCGAACAGACCGATCTTGGCAAATTCCCAAAACAGCTGCAGATAGATCATTTTGCCTCACCCTTATCCTTTCTCAGTGCACCTGCCACAACGCCGATCAGACCGCAGCATACCACCAGCAGCACGGGGGAGAGCTCTGTAAACAGGCTCAGCAGGAAGATCACGGCAAAAATGGCAATGCCCAGCTTGTCCTTCACGCCCTTTTTCCACAGTCCCAGCACCGTCTGCAAAATCAGCGCTACCACGCATACGCTGACCCCGCTCAGTGCGTGCTGCACATACGCATTGTCACGGAAGCCCGCCAGACACAGGGCAATGGTGGTAATGATGACAATGCAGGGGGACACCATCCCCAGAGCCGCAACCACCGCACCCAGCACACCCTTGTAGCGATAGCCGATGAATACGGACACATTCACCGCAATAAGGCCGGGCAGGCTCTGGCTCAGTGCATAGTAGTCCAGAATTTCTTCCTCCTCCATCCACTGCAGATTGTCCACAAACTCACGGCGCAGAATGGGCAGCATGGCATAGCCGCCGCCGAAGGTCACTGCGCTCATGCGGAAGAAGATCATATAAAACTTGAAAAGCTCCTTGAGCATACAAACGCCTCTCTTTACATTTAAATTATATAAGCAATCTATCTTACCACGACTTTTCTCCGCAGGCAACAAGGTTTATCTTTTCACACACTGTCCGCCAAAATTTCCGCCCTGTCCACAGAAAACAAACAGTCGTTAAGCACCCGTTAACCCTCTGTTTTGGTTATCGTCAAGTTATACATCGGTTATTGTGAAACTTTTAGCATTTTGCCGATATGTCATTTTCTGGGTTGACAATTCTGTAAAATATGTCTATATTATATAAACGTAAGTCGTCTATTTTCATGTTTATCACAAAAATTGCGGCTACAAAAAATATTTTCATAAGGAGATGCTAAAATGAAAAAGATTCTCGCTCTTGTTCTCGCACTGGTTCTGTGCTTTGGTCTCGTAGCATGCGGCGGCGGCAATGATGCTGCTGAAGAAACCGGTTCCGTTTACTACCTGAACTTCAAGCCCGAACAGGACGCCCAGTGGCAGGCTCTGGCAGCTTCCTACACCGAACAGACCGGTGTTGAAGTTACCGTCGTTACCGCAGCTTCCGGTGAATACGAAACCACCCTGACCGCTGAAATCGCAAAGTCCGATCCCCCCACCCTGTTCCAGGTAAACGGCCCCGTTGGTCTGGAAAACTGGAAGGATTACTGCTATGACCTGTCCGGTTCCGCTGTTTACGGCGAACTGACCTCCGACGGTTTTGCACTGAAGGACGGCGATAAGGTTGCAGGTATCGCATACGTTGTCGAATCCTACGGCATCATCGTCAACAAGACCCTGCTGGCTGAAGCAGGCTACACCGTTGAAGACATCAACTCTTTCGAAACTCTGAAGGCTGTTGCTGAAGACATCACCGCTCGCTCCGACGAACTGGGCTTCGCAGCATTCACCTGCCCCGGTATGGACGGCTCCTCCGACTGGAGATTCAAGACCCACCTGGCAAACCTGCCCATCTACTTCGAATACCAGGCTGACGGCATCGGCACCACCGACGCTATCAAGGGCACCTACCTGGACAACTACCGCGCAATTTGGGATCTGTACATCAACAACACCACTTGCGATCCCAAGGAACTGACCGCTAAGACCGGTAACGACACTCTCAACGACTTCCTGACCGGCGCTGCAGTCTTCTACCAGAACGGTTCTTGGGAATACGGCAACGTTTCCGGCACCTATGCTGACGACGAACTGGCTATGATCCCCATCTACATCGGCGTTGGCGACGAAGCTAACCAGGGTCTGTGCACCGGTACCGAAAACTACTGGTGTGTAAACGGCACCGCTTCCGAAGCTGACATCCAGGCTACTCTGGACTTCATGGCATGGTGTGTAACCTCCGAAGAAGGCACCGCTGCTATGGCAAACGAAATGGGCTTCGTTATCCCCTTCAAGGCAGCTCTGGAATCCCCCAACCTGTTTGTAAAGCAGGACGTTGCTTACACTGCTGAGGGCAAGACCGCTGTTTCCTGGAACTTCCCCACCATGCCTTCCGAAGAATGGAAGAACGGTGTTGGCTCCGCTCTGTCCGCATACGCTGCTGACCAGACCGACGCAAACTGGGATGCAGTTGTTACCGCATTCGTTGATGGCTGGGCTGCTGAATACGCTCTGAAGGGCTAATTCATCCCCTGAAATCGACATAACCTTACTGAAAATGTGGGGGAGCGCAAGCTCCCCCATTTTTGAAATTATCCATCGTTAAACATTAAACTTACCACATTGGGAAAAAAGAGGTCGAGTTCATGGAAAATGCTATTAAAAAGTGGTTCCCGGTATTCGTTCTGCCCACTCTGGCGGCGTTTATCGTGGGCTTCATCTGGCCTTTTATTCAGGCTCTCTATCTTTCTTTCTGCAGCTTTATCACTGTAGACAACGCAAAGTGGGTCGGCATCAGCAACTATGCCAAGGCCCTTGCCGATGAATCCTTCCTGTATTCCTTCGGCTACTCCGCAAAATTCGTTATCGTGGCAACCATCCTCATCAACGTCATCGCCTTCCTGCTGGCACTGGCTCTCACCAGAGAGATCAAGGGCACCAACGTATTCCGTACCGTGTTCTTCATGCCCAACCTGATCGGCGGTATCGTTCTGGGTTATATTTGGAACATCCTCATCAACGGCGTTCTCAGCAAGCTGGCACAGCCTCTGCTGCAGCTGAATACCGACGCAGGCTTCTGGGGCATCATCATCCTGCTGTGCTGGCAGCAGATCGGCTATATGATGATCATTTACATCGCAGGCCTGCAGAATGTTCCCCCCGATCTGCTGGAGGCAGCATCCATCGACGGTGCAACCCCCATCCAGCAGCTCATCAAGATCAAGATCCCCATGGTCATGTCCTCCATCACCATCTGCCTGTTCCTGACTCTGACCAACGCATTCAAGCTGTTTGACCAGAACCTGGCACTGACCGGCGGCGAACCCAACCACATGACCGAACTTCTGGCTCTGAACATTTACAACACCTTCTATACCCGCTCCGGTCCTCAGTGGAAGGGCATCGGTCAGGCCAAGGCAGTGATCTTTGCTGTTGTGGTCGTTGTCATCGCTCTGGTACAGCTGAAGGCTACCCGCTCTAAGGAGGTACAGGCATAATGGCTAAGAAGAAATTTGATGTGAATTTCCTGCTGACTGTCATCTTCGCTGTGGTGGCAGCCATCTACATGTACCCCATCGTTATGGTGGTATTCAACTCCCTGAAGGTGGAAAGTGCCATTTCCACCGGCACCGCATTTGCGCTGCCCTCCGCAGAGACTTGGAACGGTCTGGGTCACTATGTATCCGCCGTCATGTCTCAGGGCTTTGCAAAGAGCTTGTTCTACTCCCTGTTCATCACCGTCAGCTCCGTGGCACTGATCCTGCTGTGCTGCTCCATGTGCGCATGGTACATCACCCGCGTGAACAACTGGGTCTCCAAGATGATGTACGGTCTGTGTGCATTCTCCATGGTCGTGCCCTTCCAGATGGTTATGTTCACCCTGTCTCAGACCGCTGACCGTCTGAGCATCTTCGGTCTGCGCTTCAACACCCCCTACACCATCTGCTTCATTTACTTGGGCTTCGGTGCAGGTCTGGCAGTATTCATGTTCACCGGCTTCATGAAGTCCATTCCTCTGGAAATCGAAGAAGCTGCCATGATCGACGGCTGCAACCCCCTGCAGACCTACTTCAAGATCGTGTTCCCCATTCTGCGTCCCACCATGATCTCCGTTGGTATTCTGGAAACCATGTGGGTATGGAACGACTACCTGCTGCCCACTCTGGTTCTGGACATCAAGCAGTACCGCACCATCCCCATGCTGATCCAATACTTCCGCGGCGGCTACGGCGTGGTTGAAATGGGTCCCATGATGGCTTGTATCGTACTGACCGTTCTGCCCGTTGTCATTATCTATCTGGCAGGTCAGAAGCACATCATTAAGGGCGTTCTCGCAGGCGCTGTTAAGGGCTAAAATTCGGCGAAGCTATACAGCCCTCGGGAAACCGGGGGCTGTTTTCAGTTCGTGCAAACGTTTTGCTTCTCTTTCGGTTACCGCACGGTATCGACTTTGCAGCAACCTACAATTACCTCCCTCGTAGGGGCGGATATCATCCGCCTCAAGCCTCAAATGCACTGCGCAGGTGCAGGCGGCTAATAGCCGCCCCTACGGGATGGTACGTCTATTCTCCCCTCTATATTGCTAATATGGGGCGTCGAGGGTGCCGCCCCATACATACGATTATATACATTTCCCCCCACCCTGTAGTGGCGAACTGTGTTCGCCCGAAATGTTGCTTTTTTCACACCCCAATGCTATACTAAACCCACCAATTTTATCACAAGGAGATATCATTATGATCAGAAGTGCCGGCATTTTGCTGCCCATTTCCTCCCTGCCCTCCCCCTACGGTATCGGTACCATGGGCAAGGCAGCCTATGATTTCATTGACTGGCTGGTAGAAGCCAAGCAGTCCTGGTGGCAGATCCTGCCCGCAGGCCCCACCAGCTACGGCGACTCCCCCTACCAGAGCTTTTCCACCTACGCAGGCAACCCCTACTTCATCGATCTGGATATGCTGATCGAGGACGGGCTGCTGACCGCCGATGACCTGAAGGGCATCAAGTGGAACAACAACGCTACCTATGTAGACTACGCCCGCATTTACAACAGCCGCTTCACCGTACTGGCCAAGGCCAAGGAGCGCGGTTGGGAGCGTGACGCAGCGGAGGTTGCGGACTTTATGGCAAAGAACAGCCGCTGGCTTCCCGACTACACCATGTATATGTCCGTCAAGCGTCACTTCGGCATGAAGGCATGGACCGAATGGGATGAGGATATCCGTATGCGCCGCCCCGAAGCCATGGCAAAGTATGCCGAGCTGTGCAAGGAAGACATTGAACTGTTCACCTACATCCAGTTCCTGTTCTTTAAGCAGTGGGAAAAGATGCGTGCCTACGCAAAGGCCAACGGCATCGGCATCATCGGCGACATTCCCATTTATGTGGCTATGGACTCCGCCGACGTATGGGCAGAGCCCGAATGGTTCCAGCTGGACGACCAGAACGTACCCACCGCGGTTGCAGGCGTTCCCCCCGACTACTTCTCCGCTGACGGCCAGCTGTGGGGCAATCCCCTGTACAACTGGGATGCCATGCGCAGAGACGGCTGGGGCTGGTGGATTCGCCGCATCGACGGTGCCGCAAAGCTGTATGACGTGATCCGCATTGACCACTTCCGCGGCTTGGAAGCATACTGGGCAGTTCCCTACGGCGATGAAACCGCCAAGAACGGCCGCTGGGTCAAGGGTCCCGGTATGGATATGCTGGGCCCCGTGCTGGGCTGGTTCCCCGGTCTGCAGCTGATCGCGGAAGATCTGGGCTTCCTGACCGAAGGCGTCAAGAAGCTGCTGGCTGACTCCAAGCTCCCCGGCATGAAGGTTCTGGAATTCGCCTTCGATGCCCGTGAACCCAGCAACTACCTGCCTCACACCTACACCCGGAACTGCGTCTGCTACGTAGGCACCCACGACAACGCTCCCATCATGGCATGGAAGGAAGAAACCGGTGCGGACGAGCTGGCAATGGCAAAGAAGTATCTGGGTCTCACGGAAGAAGAAGGCCTGAACTGGGGCATCATCCGCGGCGGCATGACCAGCGTGGCGGATCTGTTCATCGTGCAGATTCAGGACTATCTGGGTCTGGGTGCGGAATCCCGCATGAACACCCCCGGTCTGCCCAGCGGCAACTGGCAGTGGCGACTGAAGAAGAACCAACTCACCAAGAAGCTGGCAGCACGCATCGCCGATCTGACCTGGATGAGCGGCAGAGACACCAACCCCATGTGCAAGAAGCCCGAGGAAGAAGTTGCCGAAGCAGCGGAAACCACCGAAGCATAATCTCAATCCATATAACAAAGCCGAGCTCATCAGAGCTCGGCTTCAGACTGTCGACAAAGTAGTAAGCCTCCCCGACCATAAGGGGAGGTGGCATTTTCGAGCCTGCGAGAAAATGACGGAGAGGTCGATAAAATAGGTCGAATGCCTTATAAACGGTTGTTGTCTGAACATTTTCGACCACCCAGTCAGCTTCGCTGACAGCCCTCCTTATCGAAGGAGGGCCTTAAAACAAGGTTTGTCTACACTTTGAAGCCGAGCTCTGATGAGTTGGGCTTTTTCTTGCTTTTCCCTTATTTTGTATATATAATAAAACCATATATATTCTCTGTAAGCACAAAGGAGGTCCGGTTATGACCAAAAGACTCCGCAGCATTTTGAGCATCCTGCTTGCCGTTCTTCTGCTGGCAGGCACAATGCCCATGGCTGTTTTCGCCGCCGACACCCCTTTTACGGATGTCAGCCCTGCCGACTGGTTTGCCGATCCCGTCCTGTGGGCGGTTGACCATGGCATCACAAGCGGCATCAGCCCCACCCAATTCGGCCCCAATAACCCCTGTACCCGTGCGCAGGTGGTCACCTTCCTGTGGGCAGCAAACGGTAAGCCCGAGCCCGCCTCCTACACCAACCCCTTTACCGACGTTCCCAACAGCGCCTGGTACGTAAAGCCCGTGCTGTGGGCAGTGGAGCGAGGCATCACCGGGGGCACCTCTCCCACCACCTTCTCTCCCGATAACGAATGTACCCGCGCCCAAATCGTCACCTTCCTGTACGCAGCCGCAGGCAAGCCCTCTATCGGCGGCGGCAGCGAATTTGTGGACGTTGCAAACACCGACTGGTACGCCAAGCCCGTTATCTGGGCAAAGGCAAACGACATCACAGGCGGCACAGGCCCCAACACCTTCGGCCCGCTGAATGTCTGCACCCGCGGTCAGGTGGTCACCTTCCTGTATAAAGCATACGGCAGCAATGCGCAGCCTGATGTGACACCCACCGTTCCGCCGATGGTTACCCCCACGCCCACACCCGGACCCGCTCTGAACGCTCAGGAGATCTACGCCAAGTGCGCCTCTGCGGTCTTTTACATTGAGATCTACAACCGCAGCGGTCAGCCCGTCAGCACCGGCAGCGGTGTATTCCTGTCCTCCGACGGTCTGGCCATCACCAACCACCACGTTGTGGAGGATGCCTATTCCGCAAGGATCATGACCACCGACGGAAAATACTACGACGTATTGGGCTATTATGACGCAAAGGCGAGCATCGATTTGGCGCTGATTCAAATTGACGGCAAAGGCTTTGATTATCTGGAAAGCAACACCGACAAGGTCGTGGGCGGACAGACCATATTTGCCATTGGCTCTCCCAAGGGCCTGTCCAATACCATCACCACGGGCATCGTATCCAACCCCAACCGCGAGCTGGATGGATTCAGCTTCATTCAATTCAGCGCTCCCATTTCCCACGGTAGCAGCGGCGGAGCCCTCATCAATGACAGAGGGCAGCTGATCGGCATCACCTCCGCAGTGCATGCCTCCGCAGACGCGCAAAATATCAACTTCGCCATGCCCATCAACAAGGCAGCGCAGCTGAACGTAGGGGCTGTCAAGCCCTTCCCTCTGGGCAGCTCCGCTCCCACGGAGTACGGCGCAAGTCTGAGCTTCGAGCCCACCTTGACTGTAGCAAGGGGCACCACGGAAGCAATCAAAATATACAACAGCCCGGGCAAGTATACCGGTCAGACCACAGTATACTATGAATTCGATAACACACCCTTCATCAGCGCGGAATGGGGCGCAATCGACAATACCAACGGCTGCAATGAGCTCCTGATAACCGGTAACGCCGTGGGCACCATAGACGTTACCATCTCCCTTTTTACTGAAAATCGTGATTTGCTGGCCACAGGAACCCTCACCGTCACTGTTATTGAGCCCGTAGTGGACTACGGCGCAAGTCTGCAATTTGATTCCGCCTTTTCCGTTCCCCACAATGGCAGCAAAGCCCTCCATATCACCGCCAAGGAAGGCAACTATCCCTACCCCGATGATGTCAGCATCTACTTAGAGATCGCAAACGAAGCCATTGCCACCGCCCAATGGAGCGACTGGTACGGCGACAGCATCGACCTGTATGTTCACGGCGTAAAGCCCGGAACTACCGCAGCCACCATCTACCTGCTGGGCAGGGATGACTGCATTCTGGTTTCCAAGGATGTGACCATCACCGTAACCGAGGCTCCCATGGGCTACGGTGCAAGCATCACCGTTCCCGCCAAGGTAATCGTTGAGATGGGCAAGCCCTTGGAGCTCACCGTCCAATCCACCCAAGGCAGCTATGGGGGAGGCACCCACTTGGCTTTCGAGATCGCCGATGCGACCGTTGCCTCCGCCTTCTGGGTCAAGACTCCTTCTCCGCAATCGATTCTCTCCATTTCCGGGATTATGCCGGGCAGCACTTCCGTTACCATCCGACTGCTAACCATAAATGATGATGAGCTGGCCTCCGCCACCCTCACGCTCACCGTCGTCGACTCCCGCGGACAGCAGGCATTCGAGGCCATGCGAGACTGGATCATCGCCAACCACAACGGCACCTTGGACGACAGTCTGCTGTATTCCGAGACCATATACGAAAAGGACTCCCAGTTTGAATGTGCCGTTGTGTACACCCCGGGGGACGACTATCTGGATGTAGCCGTATGGACCGTGATGCCCGAGTCCGGTATCTATGCATATGTTGACAGCTATATCGATTTGGACCCCAATTACGATACGGGCTTTGCGTTTGTTTCCTTCTATATGGGCAGCATGAACGATCCCGAGATGATTTTCGAAGGCAGCGCAGAAATTGACAAGGCCACCTTTAACGAAAAGAGCATCATTAGCTTCTACGAATATAAGGGGAACATCTCTGCTATGTACGACACGGGAGAAATGATGAAATACTCCCTGCTGGCGGGCTTGGCATTTGCGGATATGCTTTTTGAAGAGCATCTCCCCCAATACAGCGTGGCGGACTTCGGCTACACCAACATTTACAATTAACCCCCAATTTAATACACCCCCAATTCCAAGGAATTGGGGGTGACCTTTTCTCTTCTCTTTTCTCTCTTATCTCTTCTCTCAATAAAAACTGCCACCCCGATCGGAGTGGCATTTTTATTGATTTATTACTTGCGAGCCTTGATTGCTTCGATCATCATGTCGCAGCAAGCGTCCATGTCGCCTACGATGCCGTAGTCAGCAACGCCGAAGATCGCTGCTTCGGGATCGGAGTTTACAGCAATGATCACGCCTGCATCCTTCATGCCTGCAGTGTGGTTGATTGCACCGGAAACGCCGAAGGAGATCAGCAGCTTGGGCTTTACAACAACACCGGACTGACCGATCATCTGCTTGAAGGGCAGAATACCACGGTCGAACAGGGGACGGGTGCAGCCCAGCTGGCCGCCCAGCAGATCAGCCAGTTCCTGGTACTTGGGCAGCTTGTCGGAGCCGGACAGGCCGTTGCCCAGACAAACAACAACTTCTTCTGCAGCCAGATTGATTGCGCCGTCGTCTTCTTCGGGGATGAACTCGATCAGCTTGGTGCGGATCTGTTCCAGGGGGAAGTCAACGGTTTCGTGGATGACTTCGATGTTTTCCTTTTCGCCCACGGGTTCGTACTTGAAGGTGCCGGGACGGATGGTGCCAACCTGAGGACGCAGTACGGGAACGGTGATAACAGCCATCATCTTGCCGCCAACAGCGGGTTCGATGAATTCGATGTCGCCGGATTCGGGGTTGTAAACAACTTCGATTGCGTCGGAGGTGCAGCCGGTGTTCAGACGAGCAGCGAAACGGGGAGCGAAGTCACGGCCGTTGGTGGTGCCGCCTACGAACACAGCGGAGGGGTTGTACTTCCGGCACAGAACGGTGAACAGGTTGGTGTAAGCATCGTTGTTGTAGCGTTCGTAGCCGGTGCCGTGGATGAACATCATCTGGTCGATGCCGGTAGCGCGGATCTTTGCCAGCTCGGATTCGGGCAGACCGTCAACAGCAACTGCAACCAGCAGATCGCCGGTTACGTCGCACAGCTTGCGAGCTTCGCACAGCAGTTCCAGAGAAACAGTGCTGATCGTGGTGCCATCGTGTTCGATGTATACCCACATATTCTTGTAATCAAACTTAGTCATTGTGAGTACCTCCTTATACCAGACCCTTGTCAGCCAGGATTTCCATAACCTTGGCTACATTCTTTTCTACGCTGCCTTCGTTCAGGATCATGCCGCCTTCCTGCTTTTCGGGGGGGTAAGTACGGGGAACGATGGTGCCGGAGCCGGGAGCGCCGATCTTGTCGCGTTCCAGACCTTCGATGGTGTCAGCGGTCAGCTTGGTGATGGGAGCGGTACGAGCGTACTTCCAGCCCTTGAAGTTGGGGATGCGGGGCTGGTAGTGGGTCTTTTCCACGGTGAACAGAGCGGGCAGCTTTGCTTCCAGAATTTCCATACCGTTTTCCAGCTCGCGTTCTGCGATAACGGTGCCCTTTTCTTCGTTAACTTCCTTGATCAGGCTGGTGGAGGAGACCATGGTAGCGCCGAAGCGTTCTGCCAGCTGAGAGCCCATCTGACCGGTAGCGCCGTCCAGAGTTTCCTTGCCGCAGATGATCATGTCGTATTCGCCGAACATCTTTGCGCCCTTGCCGATTACGTAGGAGGTGGACAGAGTGTCAGCATCCTTGAAAGCGTAGTCGGAGCACAGGATCGCACGTTCTGCGCCAACTGCGATGCATTCACGCAGAACAGCAGCAGCGTTGTCGGGGCCCATGGTGATCGCGGTGATTTCTGCACCGTAGGTTTCCTTAATGCGGACAGCAGCTTCCAGAGCGGAGCCGTCCAGGGGGTTCATGATAGCGGGAACGCCGTCACGAATCAGAGACCCGGTTACGGGGTCGATCTTTACCAGGTTCACGTCGGGAACCTGCTTAACACATACCAGAATTTTCAGCATTTGACGTTACCTCCTCAGATTATACAACAACCTTGCCGGGGTTCAGGATGCCGTTGGGGTCGAATACGTTCTTGATGCCCTTCATCAGGCCGTAAGCGATGTCGCCAACAGATTCCTGCAGGTACTTGACTTTACCGTGACCGACACCGTGTTCGCCGGACATAGAGCCGCCGATGCGCTTGCATTCGTCGTAGCAAGCATCCATCAGAGCGTTGTTAGCTGCCCAGAATTCATCCAGAGTCTTGTCATTGGAGCAGGTGTAGATGTGCAGGTTACCGTCGCCTGCGTGACCGAAGTTACGAACGGTCAGGCCGTACTTTTCGCCCTGCTCGCGAACGTACAGAACGAAGTGTGCGAACTGGTCAACGGGAACAACAACGTCCAGCTCGTCCATCAGCTTTGCGTCGCCTTCGATGGAGGTCAGGAATGCGGAACGTGCTGCCCAAACTTCGGTCTTCAGAGTGGGGGTATCAACAACCAGAGTGTCGATTGCATTGTGTTCTTCAGCCAGATTTGCCAGCTTTTCGATGCGAACTGCCATTTCGTCTTCGTCTTCGCCCACCAGAGTGACCAGGATGGAAGCGTCAACATTGCGGCCTGCGTACTTTTCGGGGAACAGAGCCTTGCCGGTGAAGGCGGTGGAGGAGCGAACGATGTCAGCATCCATGAATTCGATGGACTGAGGATCCAGGTTTGCAATGCGGATCTTGGGAACGGTTGCAACACAGTCCTGCAGGTTTTCGAAGATCAGCAGAGCGGTGATCTGCTTGGAGGGCTTGGGAACCATCTTCAGGGTCATCTGGGTGATCACGCCCAGAGTGCCTTCGGAGGAGACCATCAGGTGGGTCAGTGAGTAGCCGGTGGAGGACTTGGTAACGGTCTTGCCGATTTCCATGACGCGGCCGTCAGCCAGAACAACGGTCAGCTGCAGAACGTAGTCACGGGTGGAGCCGTACTTAACAGCGCGCATACCGCCTGCGTTGGTAGCGATGTTGCCGCCAACGGTAGAGGTCTTGGAGCCGGGGTCGGGGGGGTAGTAGAAGCCGTGCTTGTCAACGTCAGCTGCCAGATCCTGCAGCAGAACGCCGGGCTGCAGAGTAACAGCCATGTTAGCCATGTCATAGGACAGGATCTTGTTCATACGAGCGGTGGACAGAACCAGACCGCCGTGAATGGGAACGGAAGCACCGGTCAGAGAGGTACCGGAGCCGCGAACGGTTACGGGGATCAGGTTGTCGTTGCAGATCTTCATGAGAGCGGAAACTTCTTCGGTGGTTTCAGCTTCTGCAACAGCTTCGGGTGCGAACTTGCCGTAGATGGGCATTTCGTCGTGGGAGTATTCTTCCTTTACAGTTTCACCGTACTGAAAACGCTTTTCGCCTACGACTGCCTTCAGCTGCTCAGCAATTTCAGCGGTGATGGGGTTGAATTTTGCCATGGATTTACCTCCTTATTTCTCGCGAATGGGATTTGCACCGCAATTCGCCATTTGTCTTTTCCATCTATCATTCTACCAAATGTGCAACATGACCACAATAAATGATATTTTATTGTCACACAAAATCTTCATATAAATTTTGTGCAAATTCACATACAAAATTTACCAAAATCGAATTGCCTTGTGTCAAATAAAAAGCAATATCTAAGACAACGGATAACCGACAATATACCGTGCCGCACAACCTCAGCTGCTTCGTCCCGTAGAGGCGGCAGGCTGCCGCCTGCACCGACGCAGTTCACCGGAGCGTTGTAGGGCGGGGGCTCGCTCCCGCCGCTTGTTGGTTATCATTTGCGGTCAAATCGGTGCGGCACGGCAGGACCAAGGCCCTGCCCTACAATTCCTAATGTAAAAAGATTTCCATCGCAAAAGCGATACCGTGCATCAATAAAACAACAAGCAAAACCTTGGTACAACTGTACGAGCTGAAAATTATTTACGGTTCATTCACAATTGAAATCCTCCCACCCCTTGACGAACCCATCATTTCGTGTTATATTAGCACTCGAAGGAAGCGAGTGCCAGCACTCCAAAGTGCATGAGTGCTAAGCTTTCGGTTATACTATAAAACAACACCGGCGCACCCGTAGGGGCGGATAGCATCCGCCCGCATATACCGGCAGAAGCCGTAGGGGCGGATAGTATCCGCCCGCAGATACACCTATATGAAAAGGAAGGCGCGGCATGAAAATCAGTCAACGCAAAAAGAAAATACTTGCCGCAGTGGTGGAACAGTACATCGAAACCGCCGAGCCCGTAGGCAGCAAGGCCTTGGCGCGGAACGCGGGACTGGGCTGCTCCTCCGCCACCATCCGAAACGAGCTGGCAGAGCTCTCCGCAATGGGCTACCTCAGCCAGCCCCACACCTCCGCAGGCCGTGTGCCTACGGTGCAGGGCTATCGGCTGTACGTCAACGAGCTCATGGAGCGTCAGCGGCTCAGCCAAGAGGAAACCGAACGGCTGAACGCAGAGCTGACACAGCGGCTTATGGCACTGGACAATCTGGTTGCCGACATCGGCCGCTTCGCCTCCCAGATCACGGACCTGCCCGCTCTGGCCATCTCCGCCCCCAAGGCGGTGACGGTCACACGATTTGATTTTATATATGTAGACGCAAACACCTTTATTATGGTGGCGCTGCTCAGCGACAGCTCTGTGAAGAACAAGCTGGTGCGGCTGCCCCTGTCGGTGGAAAAACAGAAGATCGATAAGCTGAGCGTTCTGATGAACGCCAACTTCACGGGGCTCCGTGAGGAGCAGATCACCCAGAACCTGATCTCCGCAACGGAACGGGCACTGGACGATGTGATGGGTCTCACCGCTGTGGCGGCGTCCTTCGCCATCGAAGCACTGACCCAGGCAAGTCAGCCGGGCAGCTTCATCGGCGGACAGAACCGACTGCTCCACCACCCCGAATACCAAGACCCCAACAAGGCCCACGCATTGATGACTTATCTCAACCAAGCCCCCATGGAGTTCCCCGAGCTCATGGACGGTCAGACGGGCGTGAAGGTCATCGTCGGCCCCGAAAATGTCTCGGAAGCTCTGAAGGACTCCAGCGTAGTCCTTGCAAGCTACGATGCGGGCGGCGGTGTGCGAGGGGTCGTGGGTGTGGTTGGTCCCACCCGCATGGACTACGCTACGGTGGCAGGGAAAATGCAGCTGATTGCCCAGCACATCTCCGCGGCACTGGGCGGCAGTCAACTGAAGCCCCCCACAGGAATGGATAATAAACTGATGATCAGAGGAGAAGATAAACGTGAGTAACGAAGAACTGAACTTGGAACAGGAAATCCCCGAGGAACAGACCGCCCCCGAAGCGGAAGCAGCGGAAGAAACCGCAGATGCAGGTGATGTCATCACCGCAGAGCTGGCAGCATCCCGTGAAAAGTACATGAGACTGGCTGCGGAGTACGACAACTTCCGTAAGCGCAGCGCCCGTGAACGTGACGCACTGTTCACCGATGTCCGCGCGGACACCGTGAAGAAGTTCCTGCCCGTGTATGACAACCTGCTGCGCGCGGTTGCCATGACCCCCGAGGGTGACCCCGGCCGCAAGGGCATCGAAATGACCCTGACCCAGTTCGAAACCGTACTGACCTCTCTGGGCGTCACCGCCATCGAAGCTTTGGGCAAGGAATTTAACCCCGAGCTCCACAACGCAGTCATGCACGTGGAAGACGATGAAGTGGGCGAAAACATCATCGTGGAAGAATTTGAAAAGGGCTTCAAGCTGGGTGAAAAGGTTATCCGCTTCAGCATCGTAAAAGTAGCCAACTAACCCACCGCACCCGTAGGGCGGCCGCTTGCTGCCGCCGCAAACTAAACTTGTATACAATTAACCTTTACCGATATATTTAGGAGGAACATTATTATGGCAAAAATCATTGGCATCGACCTTGGTACTACCAACTCTTGCGTATCCGTTATGGAAGGCGGCGACGTAGTCGTTATCCCCAATGCGGAAGGCGCACGTACCACCCCCTCTGTTGTTGCATTCAAGAAGGACGGCGAACGTCTGGTAGGTCAGGTAGCAAAGCGTCAGGCAGTTACCAACCCCGACCGCACCATCGCTTCCATCAAGCGTGAAATGGGCTCCGCATACCGCGTGACCGTCGACAACAAGAGCTACTCCCCTCAGGAGATCTCCGCAATGGTTCTGCAGAAGCTGAAGGCTGACGCGGAAGCATATCTGGGCGAACCCGTAACCGCAGCGGTCATCACCGTACCCGCATACTTCACCGACTCCCAGCGTCAGGCAACCAAGGACGCAGGCAAGATCGCAGGTCTGGAAGTAAAGCGTATCATCAACGAACCCACCGCAGCTGCTCTGGCATACGGTCTGGACAAGGAAGAAGACCAGAAGATCATGGTATATGACCTGGGCGGCGGCACCTTCGACGTTTCCGTTCTGGAAATCGGCGACGGCGTCATTGAAGTTCTGGCAACCGCAGGCAACAACCGTCTGGGCGGCGACGACTTCGACAAGGTCGTGGTTGACTATCTGGTATCCGAATTCATCAAGGCAGAAGGCGTAGACCTGCGTATGGACAAGATGGCTATGCAGAGACTGAAGGAAGCAGCAGAAAAGGCAAAGTGCGACCTGTCCGGCATGACCGCAACCACCATCTCCCTGCCCTATATTACCGCTGACGCAACCGGCCCCAAGCATCTGGAGGTTGAGCTGACCCGTGCAAAGTTCAACGACCTGACCCGTCATCTGGTTGACGCAACCGTAGGCCCCGTACGTCAGGCACTGTCCGACTCCGGTCTGAAGGCATCCGACCTGAGCAAGGTTCTGCTGGTAGGCGGCTCCACCCGTATCCCCGCAGTACAGGACAAGGTCAAGGAACTGACCGGCAAGGAACCCTTCAAGGGCATCAACCCCGACGAATGTGTTGCCAGCGGCGCAGCCATCCAGGGCGGCGTTCTGGGCGGCGATGTGGAAGGCATCCTGCTGCTGGACGTTACTCCCCTGTCTCTGGGTATTGAAACTCTGGGCGGCGTATGCACCAAGCTGATCGAACGCAACACCACCATCCCCACCCGCAAGAGCCAGATCTTCTCCACCGCTGCCGATAACCAGACCAGCGTAGAGATCAACGTCCTGCAGGGCGAACGTGAAATGGCACAGTACAACAAGTCTCTGGGCCGCTTCCATCTGGACGGCATCGCACCCGCTCGCCGCGGCATCCCCCAGATCGAAGTTACCTTCGACATTGACGCAAACGGCATCGTAAACGTCACCGCAAAGGATCTGGGCACCGGCAAGCAGCAGAACATCACCATTACCTCTTCCACCAATATGTCCAACGAAGACATCGAAAAGGCAGTGCGCGAAGCTGAAATGTACGCAGCAGAGGACAAGAAGCGCAAGGAAGAAATCGACATCCGCAACGAAGGCGACGCCATGGCATATCAGGCAGAAAACACTCTGACCGAAATGGGCGACAAGATCGATCCCATGGATAAGTCCGAGCTGGAAGGCAAGCTGGCAGCTCTGAAGAGCACTCTGAGCGGCACCGACTTCGCAGCCATCAAGTCCGCTACCGACGACCTGAAGAACACCTTCTACAAGGTCAGCGAAAAGATGTACCAGCAGGCTCAGCAGGCTCAGGGCGGCAACCCCGGCGACATGGGCGGCGGCTTCAACGGCGGCAACCCCGGCGGCGGTGCACAGGGCGGCGCAGACTACTACGACGCAGACTACACCGTAGTAGACTGATTCCGATTATTTTGTAGGGGCGCCCCTCGCGGGCGCCCACAATAAACCACCGCACCCGTAGGGCGGGGGGCTTGCTCCCGCCGCTATCACCGCACCCACGAAAATGCTTTCCGTAGGAAGCGTCGTCCCCGACGCTCCGTTACAGAGTCGAACAATCGCCTATGCACACAAAAACGCACCTGACCCGACTGCAGAGATGGCGGAGCGTCGAGGACGACGCTTCCTACGACGGAAAAAATGTCCCGCTTCATCCCGTAGGGGCGGATAGTATCCGCCCGCACTGACGCAGTACATTGAAGTACAGGGACGGCATCGCAAAATGCTGTCAGATGCGAGCTTGCGAGCAGATGACTGAGAGGTAATGATATAAAATCGACCTCTCCGCCCTCGACAAGCTCGGGCACCTCTCCTTGCGAAGGAGAGGCTAAGCCCTACATGACAAACACCCAAAGGGGAGGGCTTTTCAGTCCTCCCCCTACAAAGTGTATCCCACCTTTACAAGCGCAGCTTGTTCATGGTATGATGAACCGATACCATAAGAGAGGTAATATCAGTGGCAGATAAAAGAGATTACTATGAGGTTCTCGGCGTAGAAAAAACTGCGTCCGACGACGAGATCAAAAAAGCATATAGAAAGATGGCCAAGAAGTATCACCCGGACCTGCATCCCGGTGATGCGGCTGCGGAAGCCATGTTCAAGGAAGTCAACGAATCCTACGAGGTTCTCTCCGACCCCGACAAGCGCGCCAAGTACGACCAGTTCGGTCACGCAGCCTTCGACCCCAACAGCGGTTTCGGCGGCGGTGGCTTCGGCGGCTTCGAAGGCTTCGACGGCTTCGGCGACCTGGGTGACATTCTGGGCAGTATGTTCGGCGGCGGCTTCGGTGGCTTTGGCGGCTTCGGCGGCTCCCGTCAGCAGAACGGCCCCCGCAAGGGCGAAAATGTCCGCGTGAACCTGACCATCGACTTCGAGGAAGCGGTATTCGGCTGCACCAAGGAGATCCCCGTGAACATGATCGAGACCTGTCCCGACTGTCACGGCAGCGGCTGCGCCCCCGGCACAGCTCCCGAGACCTGCCCCGAATGCGGCGGCAGAGGCACCGTCACCAAGACCCAGCGCACCATGTTCGGCATGACCCAGACCTCAAGCCAGTGCACCCGCTGCAGCGGCAGAGGCAAGATCATCCACACCCCCTGCCCCACCTGTAAGGGCAACGGCAGAGTGCGCAAGCAGAAGAAGGTAGCTGTGAATATCCCCGCGGGCATCGACAACGGCCAGACCATTTCCCTGCGCGGCTTAGGCAACGAGGGCATCAATGGCGGTCAGCCCGGTGATCTGCTGGTGACCGTTACCGTCCGTGCTCACGCACTGTTTGAGCGTGACGGCAGCTCCATTCTACTGGATCTGCCCATCAGCTTCGCACAGGCGGCACTGGGCGCGGAAGTGACCATCCCCACCCTGACCGGCAAGGTGAACCTGAACATCCCCGAAGGCACCGAAACAGGCACGGTCTTCCGTCTGAAGGGCAAGGGTGTCCCCTATATTCGCGGCAACGGCAGCGGCGACCAGTTCGTTACCGTCACCATCGAGACCCCCAAGAACATGACCGCAGCCCAGAAGGAAGCACTGCGGAAGTACGCAGCCGCCATGGACGAGGTCGTCCCCGAAAAGAAGAGCAAATTCGGCAAGAAAAAGAAGTAACAAAAAATCCACCGTCAGCCGACGGTGGATTTTAGTTCGTGCGCACATAATAAGCCTCCCCTGTGTAAGGGGAGGTGGTTGAGCGTAAGCGAAACCGGAGGGGTTGTTGCAACAACACCGCAATTGTGAGATGACAACCCCTCAGTCTTTTGCCTTCGGCAAAATCCGACTCCCCTTACACAGGGGAACCTTTTCCACCCAATCGTTGCCATCTCACCCCCAATTTCAAAAAATTTTCGGCCGAGCTGAAACATTTCGGCCTCCTCAAGGATATATCATATGAAAAGCTTTTCAAGGAGATCCCGCCATGACCGACACAGAATTTACACAGCTGACAACCAAATACATTGACACTGTGTACCGTGTGGCACTGACCCGCATGAAAAATGTGACGGAAGCAGAGGACATCACCCAAACCGTATTCCTCAAGCTGTACCGTGAGCCCAAGCCCTTCGCATCGGAAGCCCATGTGAAGCACTGGCTCATCCGCGTAACGGTCAACGAGTGCAACAAGCTTTTCCGCAATCCCTTCCGCGCGGCGGAGGACATTGCGGACTACGCCAACAGCCTGCGCTTCGAGACCCCCGAGCAATCCGACCTGTTCGACGCGGTCATGGCCCTGCCGGAGAAGTACCGACTTCCCATTTTCCTATATTACTATGAGGACTACTCCACCGCGGAGATCTCCAAGCTATTGAAGCTCCCCGTCCCCACGGTCATCACCCGACTGCGGCGGGGCAGGGAACGACTGAAACAACACTTGCAGGAGGCCGAGTACCATGTTTGACAAGCAGGAATTTAAGAACACCTTTGACCAAGTACAGGCCCCCGAAGCACTCTTGACGGAGGTACTGAACATGACAACCCATCAGAAACCACATAGACCCAAGCACATCACCCGCACCCTGCTCATTGCGGCGGTGCTCATCTGCGCACTGACCATCACTGCCTTTGCGGCGGAGGTGCTGACCCGCAAGCTCACAGGGGACACCGTTTCCATCATGGACAGCTTCTTCGGCAGCAGCGGCGACTACGCCAATGGCGGCGGCATCGTGGAATACGACGACGAGGGAAAGCTGGCATTGAACATTCCCGCATGGAGCCGTGAGCCTCTGGACATGGAGGCAGCGGAACGCCTGATCGCCCCCTATCTCTATACCCTTGAAGAAAACACCGTCACCGTGGACGGCTTCACCTACACCATCCACGCCATTTTGTACGACAGCAGCACGGAAACCGCCATGATCCGTTGGTCTGTGGAGAACCCCAACGGGCTGGGCAAGTACGGCATCGGCGGAAACGGCGAGTTCTCTATTCAAGAAGGCTCGGATATGTTTGCCGTAGCAGGGGGCAGAGACTACATCGATACCGTCCACTCCACCGACACCAAGCTGTACATCAGCTCCTATGCTGTAGACTGGAATGACGACCTGACCTGCGAATTTGGCCGCTGGTACGACTGGGACAAGGGCACGGAAAAAGCATGGGTCGACACCGTGAAGCTCCTGATTCCCCGTGACGACCGCGGGGGTATGCCCACGGTCAGCGGCAAAAACGTGACCGTCAGCCCCGTGGCGGTGCGCTTTGAGGGCACCCACGTGGATGACCTGAGCGAATGCACCATTATTTTCACCGACGGCAGCACCTACACCGTCTTCAGCGACGAGCAATTTGTGAAGAACACCACCTACGGTCTGGGGGACAGCCGCGGCAAGTATGCCACCTACACCTTCAACCGCATCGTGGATGTGGAGCAGGTCTCCGCAATCATCGTAAACGGTGAGGAGATCCCCTTGGCATAAACGGTCGAAATACCGTTTATATAAACTCTTATCTCTATCCACTCTCTCAAAAAGACCCCATCCGCAGCTCTCGGGCGGATGGGGTTTTCAGTTCGTACGCACATAATAAGCCTCCCCTGTGTAAGGGGAGGTGGTTGAGCGTAAGCGAAACCGGAG
>JAFQDR010000064.1 GCA_017415945.1 Oscillospiraceae bacterium | reverse complement strand
TGTTGTATTATTCCCTGTACTCTTTTTATTCTTCCGTTTTTTACCGTTCTGTTCAGCTTCCTCTTTTGAATGTGTATGCTTTCCGACAGAATGTTCCTGTTTCCCGCTCACAGCCATGTCGATAGCTTTCCCCAATGCTGCCATATCCGGATATCTATCCTCTGCCTGCACGGACAATCCCTTCATAATGATGCTTTCAATATTAGCCGGAATATCAGTGGAATAATTATGGATTGGCTGTAATGTATCAAAGACACGCCGATCCGGTGCAGCAGGCGGAACTTTTCCTGTCATTGTATAGTACATGGAAGCGCAGATCGCATATACATCTTCAGCCGGTCCATGCTTACCTTTCCGGGAATATTGTTCTATCGGTGCGAATCCTTTTTTCAGAATTACAGTAAGGTCGGTAGACATTTCATGGGAATAAGCTCTTGATGAACCAAAGTCAATCAGCCGTGCCCTGAATTTGTCATCAAGCATCACATTGCTCGGTGAAATATCCCGATGCAGAATTCCGGCGTCATGGACTTTCTTCAAAGCCTGTATGATAGGATAATAGATTGTCAGCGTAATGTCAACATCCAACCCACCCTGATTCAAAACAATCCGATCGACTGCTGTTCCGTCAATAAACTCCATAACAATATAGGCAGTATTGTTTTCATAGAAAAAATCATATATATCGACAATGGCAGGAATATCCTGCAGTTTGGACAATGTAACAGCTTCATTGTAGAATTTTTTCACACCGTTCTCGTAAATCTGTTTCATATTGGACGGAACTGTGATTTCTGTTGTCTGACTCCCATCACGGTACACCACAGAGGAGGGATAAAACTCCTTCACAGCAACTTTTCTGTAATTCAGATTATCATACCCCGTATATGTAATTCCAAATCCACCTTTTCCGAGTACCGCTCCGATAATATACTGATTATGAAGAACAGTCATCGGCATCAGAGCAGTCGGGACCGGTTCGTATGTTTCCTGATTGAATCCGCAATGCGGACAATATTGCCCGGAGTATTCCCGCATACATTTATAGCAAATCATTTTCTTTTCCTTCCGGTGTGTTTATATAGTATCAAAGTGGTATTATCCTGTTTCGGCAGCTTCCGTTCTTCCACAGCTTGAATCAGTGCGTCGGAAGTTGCTTCAGCAGATGGATTTACCGTAATAATCTGCAATATATCCTCATCGCTGAGCGCACGATACAACCCGTCCGAACACAGAAGGATATGATCTCCTTCCTGCAGAGGAATCGGTACGGAAAGAACATGGAGTCTCGGAAGATTGCCTATCCCGATGTAACTTGTCAATGCTTCCCGTTTGGGATGGCTCACAGCATCTTCATACTCCATTTCACCATTTTCTACTTTCTGCATCAAATCCGCAAGATAATTATGTTCCTCTGTCAGTAACTGTATTGTGGCATTACGGATCAGATAAATATGACTGTCCCCTGCAGAAACAAAATACATACTGTCTTTTCGTATTACGGCATACAGCAGTGTGGTACCGCATTGCAGACGCCGTTCTTCCATATCCTGTAAGGATGAAATATACTGATCCGCTTTGATTGCCTGACGCTGCAGTACAGCAGGGAGAATGCCCTCATCACAATGCTGTACAGTATCCGAGGTTTCCAGCATGATCCGCACACATTCCGAACTTGCTGTCTCACCACCTCTGATACCACCCATCCCATCACAAAGTACGGCGCATATTCCTTGCTTGGTCCTACAGAAATCCGCTGAATCCTCCTGATTGGCACGGCTTCCTACAATGCTGCGGAGAGCGATATTATCCGGAGACGAATTCTTTTCTTTTTTCAAAGTTCTTTTTTGTCTGAAACGATGATATCGGTAAACGGTTCCATTACCGGATACCGCCTGTTTGGTTTTCTTTATAAATTCCAGTTTCTCCTGTTCGACAATATCCGCATACAAAGAATCCGCAGCAAGAACAGATTCATCCTGCTGACGATAAACATAACCGTATGGAAAAAATTCATCTATCAGAATTCTCTTATTTTTAACGGTATCTATGCCTATGTAAGTAATTCTGTTTCTGTCGGTTTGTACTGCCCGTCCGATCCGCAGGTGAGCGACTACGGAGCAAAGCGGAAGCGCATCATGATAAGGTTGTATGAAACCACTGTCGGTCCTGTAGCCGCAATAGGGACATTCCTGCAGCTTAACAGAATGGAACAGCAGACAGCTTATACATCTTTTCTTTCTAATATTTCTCATATCAACACTCCGTCATTCTGTTTGCCGCAGCATGGTTTCAAAAATGATCTGATCCCCACACAGCTTGAAACGCTGTCCCGGGCCAAGCACAAGCTTTTCTCCTGCCGCAATCCGCTGACCGTTTTCAGTGTATACTCCATTCAATGAGTTCAGATCTGTTATCACAAAATATCCGGTTTTGCTGCTGTAGCTGACTCTGCAGTGGTATCTGCTGACATCGGGTGTATTGCCGAAAATCAGGTGACAGGCAGAAGTATCCCTTCCGATCAGGATACCCGTTGATAGCACAGGAATATCATATCCGGCATATTCACCGGCCAGACAGCGGATGAAGGGTGACATTCCATAAGCAGCGGTCGTATTCATGGTCATCATGATCTCATCCGGTGCATTTTTGTTTTTTCTATATTTCATGCCGTCACCCCTGTTCCTTGATATATTGTATGTACCGGCGTTTGGATGCCCAGTATTTCTTCTGACTGATTGGTATAAAGATATCGTCGATCATTAAAAATCCATCCACATCGATTCCGCGGATATACTGTACATTGATCAGATAGCTCTGATGACACCGGATAAACCGATCATCAAGCTGCTGTTCCATTTCATCCAGCTTGCAGTACAGAGAATCCGTCCTGCCATTCGGCTGGTAAATGATTGCTTTTCGTTTGTCACTCATAACATACAGAATATCGGAATAAGCAATCCTGAGCGTATTCTTCTTACTCTCCAGAATAAAGTATTTTTCCATTTCCGTGAACCATGCTCTCGCCATTCTGTGTTCCAGAAAATGAAAATGTTCCGGCGTTATGTTGGGATAGAAGAAATAAAATACCCCCATAGAGAACAGCCGCTCTACATCCACAGGAGAATCACCGATCAAAACAATATGTGTGTCCGGCATACCTTCCGCAAACTGCTGCACCATATCCAGAATCTGCATATTGATAACAGGAAACGATAAAAACAGTGCATCCGGTATATCCGGAGATACCGACAGATATTCTGTCATGAGGGTAATATCCGGGAAAGACAAAATAATCGGTTCAATACCACGTCCCTCAAAAAACGTCTGCAAGTGCTCATACAAGAATGATGTCTCTCCCTGTACAGGTGAACATATCAGAATATTCACGAGAAATCCTCCCAAAAAAGAGCAGCAAGAGAGAATGAATCCATACCTCTCCTGCTGCCGCAATGTTATTTATTCCGCCGTGTTCCAGGTATGCAGGTCACCACAGAAAGGAACAAACATCAGCTGCGTGTCACCGATTGTAATGACATCACCCTGTTTCAGTTCAACCGTTCCGGTGACTACATTGTCATTCAGGTAGAACAGTTCTCTGGATTCGCCTGCCTGACACAGCGTCTTCTGCGATCTGGGATCAAAGAGAACGATGGCGTGCTTATTCCGGGAGACCTTATTATCACCTTCCAGAACGATATCCATGTCCTTACCGCGTCCAATATAGTTTCTGCCGCTGCAGAGACGGAAGTCCTTACCGGCAGTGGTACCTTCAATGGATACAAGCCAGCCGACAACGGGCTTGGTTGTCATTTCATTATAGAAACCAACGGTTTCACCGGTATCTTCAGGAGTCACGGGAGGACGTACCGGGGGCTGAGGCTGCGGAGGGTTCAGCGGTGTAGTAGCTCCACCTGCCGTTGCCTGATTACAATAAGGGCAGGAGCGATTTTTATCTGCGTCATAAAAGTGTCCGTTTGCACATCTGGTAAGGTTAGCCATAAATTTTTCCTCCAATATTTTAAGAAAGTCTGAGAATCATTGCACCGTCAGCGAGTTTCACAAGAGAGCCTTTTGCTGCATAAGTGCTTTTTTCCTGCATAAGTTTTTCGTTGTTCAGATAAGTACCGTTGGAAGAATGGTCAACCACGATGTACTTGCCATTCTGTTCATCATAACGGATTCTACAGTGCAGACCGGAAATAGATGTATTAGCAGGAGATGTCACAACATTTGCACGTTTGGGATCTCTGCCGATTGTAATATCTTCACCGGCATTTACAGGCAGTTTTGCTCCTGCAAATTCACCGGAAAGGATCTCTACAATCCGTTCACGAGGATCAATATCCTCATTTGCCGGTTCCGGCTTCGGAACATTATGTAGCCACTGCATATGATTGCGGCTGACAGGCTTGAAATTACCGATTAGCTGTTCATAGATGGAAGTATAAGTCAGGTATTTATAGGGACTAACGAACACATTACCAATAAAGGTAGCTGCAATAATATCCCATCCCAAGAAGGAAAGCATGGTTACGAACAGTTCCCATTTATGGTCAACCATGAGGTTACTGCTTTCGCGGATACAGTCCAATGCGGCCAGTTCACGATTGTCTTCGGCTACACAGTAAGCGTAGTAATACTGGCAAATTTTATTGAGTGTAATGTAGATACTCCAGATACATGCAGCAATGATAAAAATCACAGCAAATGCAGATGCAACATTGCTGCCGCCTCCAGCGATTAACATCACAACCGCAATGATAATCACAGCAACAGAGGGAAGTGTCCACAGGAAGAGGAACAATGCCTGCCACAGCGTGATTGCTATATATCTGCCAAGTCTATCGCCCGCAAAAATAATGTCAAGCACACGAACATTCTTATCTCCGCGGTTTATACGCAGAGCTACCCGGTTCATACCAGCCTGAAACAGGAGAGAGAAACCTATTGCTACAATTCCAATCAAAGGAATGATTGATAACATTGCAGATGCCGCAAGAGTAGTCAGGATTACAGCCATCCCGACAGCATCTGCAATACTCCGCGTTCTAAGTAAGGTTTTGGATTTTTCTTTTGCTTTAATACGGTCAAACATTTTTTCAGGTCCTTTCGATGTTGTATTTTTTACAGTTATATTTTACTGTATTATGGATGGAAATAGTAGAGCCAGAAATGACATTACAGACCTTAAATATTACATCATTTCTTTATGAACGCAGCGAGAATGTAAAGGACGAAGTACCGGTGGCACCCTGATAAGTATAGGTGGCATAAACAATATAGGAATCTCCAGATTCCATACTGTTCTCATCGACGACATAATAGTCTTCTTCAACCCAGCCACCCCAACCATCGGCAACAATACTCCACTCAACATTTCCTGCATCAAAATCAGGAATATCTGTTGTTATGTAATAGATACCTCTATCTCCGGGAATGCTGTTCGTACTGCGAACAATCTGGAAACTGTATTCTTTTACTACTATCTTAATAGTGCAGTTATCTGAATACTCTCTTCCATTATGTACATACGATGCCGTTACATTGATTGTTTCTTTACTCCAGACTCTAAGCCAACCATTATCATCTGTCCAGTGTTCTGCCGCATTGGTTGACCACTTGACATTTCTGATATCGAATCCGGGAATATTTGTTTCAATACCACATACCCATTCACCGTCGCCACAATCATCAGCCCATAATTCAAAGTCATAATTCTGAGCAATCGACGTTATAGAAACATAATCCGTATATTCAATACCGTTATATACCATTGAGGCACAGGCTTCTGCGGTTCCTTCCCCAGTAGGCTGTACAATATGCGATGCCCCCAGATAAGAAGCAACTACAAACACATCCGGATCTGAACTCCATATATCAAACTTCTGATCTTCCGGCTCCGTCTGAACAGCCAGCAATACAGTACCTTCAATCGGAAGTTTATTGATCGTAATACTGGGTGTTTTTACGGTAATATCAAATTTCACGGAAAGATCATTATACTTGACTTTTACGGTCTGTGTTCCGCTGCTGGAGGTATCTCCACCGGAAATTGTGAATCCCTTTGTCAGTTCGGTATAATTACCTGCGGTATCCGTATATCCGAGCTTCAATCCGCTTGTGTCGAGAGAATCGCCGATATAATAAGTCGTTTTAGACGGCTTCTTTATCAACGTAAGTTCAGCTTCGCCAAGGATTGTCACCTTGCAGGAATCCGATTTGCCGTTGGGCGTTGTTACCGTGAGGGTGGCTGTTCCTGCTTTCAATGCAGTAAACTTATTATCCTTGACGGAAAGAACAGTCGAATCACTGACCTTCACAGTAAAGGAACGGTCGTCCGCATTGCTGGGAACAAATGTTGGAGTAATCGAATATGTTTTTCCTACCTGACCTGTAAATTCATCTTCCGGAAGGGAAATGCTTTCTAACGGTGTAGTAACAGTCACTGTGCAGGCTGCCGTTTTTCCGTTATTCGTTTTCACTGTAATCACAGCCGTACCGGATTCAATTGCCGTAACCTTGCCGGAAGTATCCACGGTCGCAGCTTTTGCATTAGAGGATGTCCAGGTCAGGGTTTGATCGCTGGCATTTGCAGGGGAAACGGTGGCTTTCAGCTGTTGTGTCTCACCGGATTTCATAGAAATCTGGGCTGGGATTGTCACGCCGGTTACAGGAACAGACACATACACTGTACAGGAGGCAGTTTTTCCATTTCCTGTTTTTACTGTAATTACTGCATTTCCCGTTGCTATTGCAGTTACATTTCCGGAACTATCAACCGATGCGACATTGGTATTTGAGGAAGTCCATGTAACCGCTTTATTACCGGCATTCTGCGGAAGAACAGCTGCTGTCAATTTTCTGGATTCCCCGGCAGTCAGATACATGTCCGAAGAGGACAGGGAAACGGAGGAAACCTCCGGAAGAACTACCGTAACAGTACATACAGCGGATTTTCCGTTGTGTGCTTTCACAGTAATCTTTGCGGTACCGGCATTAAATGCAGTCAGTGTAAGCCCTTCCGCTTTTACAACAGAACTGTCACTGCTGGTCACAGAAACTTTTTTATCCGTAGCATTGGAAGGAGCAATACCGGCAGATAATTTTTTCGTTTCTCCTGCAATGAGAGTGAGAGTTTCAGGATTTACACTTACAGAGGAAACTTCAATCGGATCAACCTTAAAATCAATAGTGGTACTTTGTTTCTCATAGGTGATCGTTATCTTTTGAGTTCCCAATGTTTCCAAAGCGGCCGATGAAGCGGAATAACCTTTGCTTACATCCTTTGTTGTTCCATCTTTATACTTTGCGGTGATAACCATGCCCTTATAATCCGGTTTTTCACCAAGCAGATAAGTAGTTTTCTGAGGAAGTGTCTTTACTGTAATCGACTGTACCGTATTTTTCCCCAAACTGTGCAGCAGAGTCACTTTGGATTCTTCGGCAATATAGAAACTGTCATTATCACTGTGACCGGTATACTTAATTTTCGTGACATTGCCCTGAACAATGGTATCGTGGTATTCATCCACAACCTCATATTCAATATTATTGGATTTCAGAGCCTGTTTTGCTGTTTCAAGATTACTGAGCAGAACATCCTTGAGGATTTTTATATACTCGACTTTTTTATTGACGATAATTCCACATTCCGTTGTACGTTCCTTATAGGTCGCAGAAATGCTTGTATATCCCTCACCAACCGCTGTTACAGTTCCTTTTTCATCGACAGCAGCAACTGTAGGATAGGAAGACCGCCATACGACATCGTCAAGAATGGATTCCGGAACTGCAGAAGCAAGAGAAACCGTTTCGCCGATCACAAGCACATAATCATCGACTTCCGTAATGATCGATTCATCGGTAACAGTTACCATAGAGGTCGCTATATTTCCGTCAACGGCAGCAGAAATCGTGGTCGAACCAAAGTTCTTTGCCGTCACAACACCATTGTTGTCTACTTCAGCAATATAGGGATTTGAGATTGCCCAGATGATATCTCCATCTCCTGTATAGGAGCAGATCAACGATTCTGTTTCGTTTACAGAAAGCTCAAAAACATCCGGAGTGATTTCAATTGCTACGGAATTCTTGTTTTCACTGTCTTCTGTTTCCGCGCTGACAAGCAGTTCGATCTCTGTTCCGAAAGGAGTCTTAATGCCGGGAGCCGTCTTCTGTTCCGCTACAAGACCATACGAAACTTCCGGATCAACGACATACTTGATCTTCCAGCTGAGTCCGCTTTCCATGAGCGCTGTTTTCGCTTCATCCAGCTTCAGATACCGGACATCCGGCACACGAGCCATTTCGTAACCAAGGCTGGTGATTACATATACGGCACCGCCGCTCTGAATCTCACTGCCGTTTTCCGGAGCCTGCGAAATGATCGCTCCGTAAGGATATTCATTGGAATATATAGAAGCAGACTTGACAAGATAGATATTATCCTTCAGGAGTTCCTGTTTCAGCGTATCAAAGTCTTTTCCTGTGTAGTCATCTACTGTTACAGTTGTTACGGAAGCCAGCGGGTCTTTTCGTCCGAGAGAAATAGTCAGCGTGATCTTGCCGTCAAAGTCTACTGCTGCATCTTCAGGCAGGCTCTGGGAGATAACCGTACCAGCCATGTTGGTGTCACTGTATTCTTCTTCCAGTTCGATCTCAAAGGTATCGTCGAAACCGTATTTTTCAAAATCGTGTAATGCATTTTCAACGAGTTTGTCCGTTACGGAAGGAACATATTCTTTTTCCTTACCCTTGCTCAGCACGACTCCGACTGTACTTTCAGGATCAACCAATGTTCCGGCAAACGGTTCCTGTTCAACTACAAGATTTTCGGCGATGTATCCCTGTTCGATCATTTCAGCATCATACAGCTTACCGCCGGTAACAATCATATTCAGTTGATTCTCAGTAAATAACACTTCGGCCTCTGTATCCGTTTTGTTAATGGCATCCGGAACATTTATACCAGGAGGCGGGGATATCTCATCTGGAGGTGTAAGTATCTGCGGTTTCAAGAAACTCCAGAGCAAGGCACCCCCGCCAAGAGCAACTGCCAGCGCAGCGGCCACAGCAACGATAATTCCTTTCTTAGGACGTTTACCGCCGATCAGCCCGCCTTTCTGCTCGCCTGTAAGAATCGCAAGAAATTCATCTACATCCTGCGGTCTGTGCTCAGCCCGGATATTCAGAGCTGCCATAATGGCATTTTCTGTATTCTCCGATACCTCTGCACCGCACTGAGAAGGCTTTTTCAATGTTTCTTTCGCCATTCGTTCCAGGGATTCATCTGGTGTAATCCCGGTCAGTGCCTTGTACATGGTCGCACCAACGGCATACAGGTCAGTCCAGGGTCCCTGTTTTCCATGAGACTGATACTGTTCAATCGGTGTGAATCCCTGTTTTACAATAACAGACAGACTTTTCGATTCTTCCATCACCGAATATCTGGCAGCACCGAAGTCCAGCAGTTTTACATTGCCGTCCGGCTGACACATAATGTTATCCGGAGATATATCACGGTGTGTAAAGCCTGCATTATGTACATACTTCAGGGAAAGTAGCATCGGAACGATAAATCCGAGAAGCTGTTGTTCCGGTATGGTACCGAACTGCTCAATGTTCTGCTTGAGTGTGATCCCTTCTACATATTCCATCACCATATACACAGTCCCATTGGCTTCCAGAACATTGTATACGGAAACGATTCCTTCCTCGCCGGTGAACTGCATCAGCAAACGCGCTTCTTCTATAAAGCGTTCTTTTCCGTGATTGAATATCTGTTGCTTTTCACCGCTGAATGCGGAAATAGCAGTCTGACCGGGAATACGGGTAGAAAGGCTGCTGGGGAAGTATTCTTTGATCGCTACCTTGCGATTCAATGATTCATCCCATCCAATATAAGTAACACCGAAGCCGCCGGCACCGATCACGGTACCTACCGTATAAATACCGCCCAGTTTTGTTCCCGGGATAAGATACTGCTTATTTTCCGGCTCTGTTCCATACCTGTAACCGCAATGCGGACAAGGTTGTATGTCGGATATTTCCTCCATACAGTTCATGCACTTCATGATTTATAACTCCTTATTAATCAAATTCTATAGTTTTATCTTCGTTCAATAAAATATAATCAAACAAAATATTCCCATTCTTATCAATATATCTTCTATCATGTCCTATAACATTATCATTCCTATCTCTACCATTTCCAACAATTGCAAATCCTTCTGAATAAGCAGACATAGTTGTATATCCAATTGAAGATAAATCAAATACTATCTTGCCATTATCATCATAAACAATATATTCACTAACATGATCATGAGTATGAGTCAATACAAGCCTGTCTCCAGACAAACCAATTAGTTTGTCACATTTTATAGGATCTATGACCGTATTCCAGTTCAAGTCAAATAATGCTACGTAAGGACTTCCATCTGAACCTGTCAAGGGTAATGCAACCTTTTCGTCCACAAACGTAGTATCTATCTTATAATTATCCCAATCTATTTTTTCGCAATAATATTCATCTAAAGAAATAAATACATTCTTCTTGATATCATAACGAGTCATTTCGCCATGTTCGAACGGCCAATACAGCAGTAGAGAATTTTCATTTATGCTAATGTCTGCCGACCAATTCCAGCCATCAGTTTCAATAGGTACAGTGGAAACACTTCCTTCTGATGTTAATAATATAATACTTCCTCTATAACCTACATCGTCGTGATATTGGATATCAACGCAAAGAAAACCATCACTGCTTCTATTGTTAATAGTACCTTGAATGTCCTCGATAAATTTATCTGTTTCAGCGCAGTAATACCATGAAGGCCATGTCCACGCAGAACGAATACCTATCCCAAAGATACCATCACCACAATAGTTAACTGCACCTACTTGACCGGTTGTTTTCTTACCTTCAATATATACAGAAAAATCATAGAGAACTTTACCATCAGCATTATATATAGTGTAAACATCGTAGTTATTGTCAAAGTCTGATACATTCAAAGAAGTAAATACATATCCTTCACCATATGCAAGGACGTTGCCGTTTTCTTCTGGTGTATATTTACTTTTTACATTGCCATTCTTATCAAGAACATAGACGATACCACTATCATATATCACATACGAATATCCGTTTTTATATTGTGTTATTGCCACATTTTCATTTGGAAGTGCCTTAAATTGAAAAACAGCTTCGCCTGATTCATCAATACAAATCCAATACATACTGCTGTTCGAAGAATTCCTCATTTTTACCCATGCTCTTCCATCAGAAAAGTCGGTTGCTTCCTCAACATCATACAGCTTGTCCACTTTTGATTCAATATTTAATATTTCTTCGATAACACGCTCGCTTTCAATTAATGACTCCTCATCTTCCGTCGTATTTGTTACAGCTTCATTATTGTTTCTTCTTAAAAGCGCAAATAATTTTCCAATAAAATCGCTGCCGGAGGATAGATTATCCTGTGATGATGTATCCTCTTCTTTTTTTTCAATATTACTTATCCTGTTATTTAAAAAGTCAAAAATATTAAAACGATCTTCCTGAGAGGAATTCTTATTATCGGTCAGGCTGAAATCTTCCCAAATACTGATTTCATCCCAAAAATTCATCTCAGGTAAATTGTCTGTACAACCGACAAGCAATGACCCAATCATAATAACAACTAAAAAACGAAAACAATGCCGCATTATAGTTTTCCTTTCGTGTATGTATTTGTTATTCTGATATTATTATACTTTCTTGCCTTAATAATGGATAGACGCTGATATTACATTACAAGGATTAAATATTACACTTACCTCCCATAAACATACTTAATTTCAATTATTTCATTGCAGTATGTTCGAGAAATACAAGCTCACTGTACACCTCAAAAAAATGATCATACTGATTTCCTTCTGCGGGAATCACTCCCTCATGATTGATGAAGAGAATTTCCTGCGCACGTTCACTCATCAGGTACAGTAAAAACCGCATGGCGGCATTCTTCTGATTTTTCTCCAATCCCGAAGCTACCGAAAACCGAACAGGGGTCATTTCTGTTTCTGTCGGATAAATCTTATACATCCCGGGAAGCTCCTGCTGGATATTTCTGTACAGATCAATACTCCCCTGATAAGCACATAAACCATTGGTATCGATCAGAAACTCCTCATAACTGCCTGTATAATACTCCGGTAAAATGTCCTCAGCAGAATGAATATTGTTCATATCAATCCCATTGCGGAATGCTTTTTCGACATTCCAATAGATCAATTCGGTATCATAAGCAATGACTGCATAATAAGTATCTGCGGATTCGTCTACCTTTTGGATATCTTCGAGGCAGGCACATTCCGCATCATCTTCTGTATAAACAAACACATCTGAAACTCCGGCATCCGTTCCGCCGGTAATAAACTCAATACCAATCTGATCATACATGGTTTGAAAATCGGCCTTGACTGCTGCCAAACCGCTTTCCGACGAAAAATTCACTGGAACTTCAATCCGGATATCACACGCATCAATAGGAATCGTATACAGTGTTTCTGACTTCTTCAGGACAATCAGACTGATGACCACAAAAAGAATCAGACAGGCCGTAAGTATACCATACGAAATCGTCTTGAGAAGTCTGTTCTTCGCCTGAATTGCTCCCGGCAGCGGAATGACTGTTTCTCTGTGCAGAACATCCATTACTTCAGATGCTTTTGCAATACGTAACGTATGATCGTATGCCAGACAGCGCAGGATCAATGCGTCGATATATTCCGGAACTTCCGGATTTATTTCCGAAGGAGGGGGACATTCATGATGTTCCTCCCGATCCGGTGCAGCTTCCGGATATATACCGGTCAACATTCTGTAAAATGTTGCTCCAAGAGCATACAGATCCGTCCAAGGTCCCTGTTTTCCATTCTTTCGGTATTGTTCCGGAGGAGTACAGCCTGTTTTTACAACAACAGATAATTCGCCATCTTCTGTGATTTCTCTTGCAGCCCCGAAATCGATCAGTTTGACCTTTCCATCATTACACAGAAAGATATTATCCGGAGATACATCTCTGTGCAGAATCTTTTTTGAATGGGCATACTGCAATGCTTCTGCCACCGAATAGATTATTTGTTTTGCATCATCCGCATCTGCAAAGCGGTTATCAGGCAGAGTCTTCAGATAAGCAAGGAGGGAAGTCCCCTCCAGCAATTCCATAACTATATAGCTCGTGTTGTTTTCATCAAAGGTTCCCAGCACGTTGACTGTATTATGAAGACCGTTCAGTTCAGCCATTCTGCGTGCTTCCTCGCAGAAAGACTGCAGTCCCTGCCGAAATCGTACTTCGGATTCGTGATTGCGCGTTAAAACTTCTTTATGGTATGGAATCCGCTCTGCAATATTATTAGGAAAATATTCCTTGATTGCTACAATGGAATTCAATTCATGATCATATGCTTTATATATGATAGAAAAACCTCCTGTACCAATAAGTGACAGAATTTCATATCTGTTATTCAGAATTGTTGACTGATCTATTGCATAAAGTTCCATACTGCACTCCAGTAATTCTGGTCTGACTGGAAACTAAAGTAGACTTTACTTTCCACCTGAATCTTGACTTTAGATAGTATTGTTGGTATAATATATTATGTATAATTTAGGTGATTTTTGGTATTTCTTTGCATGTCACGGAATAAAAATCACAGCGGAAAGTAAAGTCTACGAATTTTAACAATTTCTCAACAAATTATAAATTTGCAGCCCATTCTTCGCTGTTATCTTCCATTGCCCAATTTCTGAATGCCGTGTGGGAAACTCCCAGCATTTTAGCAGCACATCTGCCGGATATATCGCCGTTTTTC
>JAFQDR010000063.1 GCA_017415945.1 Oscillospiraceae bacterium | reverse complement strand
CAATGCTCCCTTGTGTAAAGCCGCACAATACGCACTACACCGAAGGGGGTGTATAGAAGTGCGCCCTTTATCTGTTCGACAAATTGGAATTTATACCTTTGGTTCTTTGCACAAATATACAACTGCTGTCAAAAGCATAGCCCCCAATAATACAAAGTAAATATAATCATTCAATACTATAAACGCCGTGGATATGTTAAACTCCGCTATGAAGATTGTCGCATTTGAAAAGATATTCGTGACAAAGTGCATGAGCATCACAACCAAGAGATTATGGGAATACAAATAAACAGAAGCGAATGTAAATCCCCATATACCTGTCGTTACGAATCTATACAATGCCATCGAAATACTGTCACATTCAACCGCATGGAGCATACCAAAGATTACAAATGAAATGAACGCATACACGAAACGTGTCCTTTTTGTTTTGTTCTCTGTTTGGTAATATCCTTCAACAACAAAAGCTCTGAAAGTCAATTCCTCCCAGAACCCTGTTGTAATTTGCTGAAAGAACAGGCAAGAAACAACAATCGGAACTGTTGTATCAATCCATGATTTTGCTCCGATAAAAAAGTAAGTTACGATATTAAACAGGATTATGAGGAACATAACAGAACTCGCTGCCAAGCCATGTTTGAAATTCTTTAAGTGCAGTACATCTGTCCACTTATCCTTTTTGAAGATTTTCATAAAAAGAAAGAGTTCGACGATACCAAACAGCAATCTTTGGAGACTACTGACAATATACCAGTACGCTCCGTCAAAGTGCGGTGCAAGCAAATTGGAAAGGCCAATAAATAATGTTGCAAATACAAGACAGCAGACAATTCCAGTTTCTCTTTTTACCAATTTCTTTGTGCTATCCATTTAATCCTCCCAAATAGTGATTGTCGCTAACTGCAAGTTCATCCATATGCTCTACAAATTCAAGTTTGTCGAACTGTTTGTTTTCAGTTTATCATGAAAAGTGAAGTTCTACAAGAACAGGCACAGAGTAAGCCGCTGTGCCTGTTAACTGTTTTATGAGCACCCGCCATTCTCGGAGTGCTTTTTGTATTCAATAGACCTTTAAGCCCTTTGCAAGATTCACAATAAAGTCCTGTGCGTTGGTTACGATCCCTCGTGCGGAGAGGCTGCCTCGATCTGCAAGCTTATTCACCGCAAACTCGGAAATATCCACACAGTAGAAATAAATCTGCCGCACCGTACCATCCGGCATCACCCGATAGGAGGGGGTCATGTTCCCCACCGCAATGGTGTGCAGCATGGTGGCCATACAAATCACCGTGGTGGCACCGCGAATCTCATTGCGCATGGCATCCTGGGCCTCATACACATTTCCGTATATTTCGGGCACAGGTCCGTCGTCACGGATAGACCCCGCCAAAACATAGGGTATGCCGCATTTCTCGCAACTGTAAACAATACCGTTATCGATCCCCTCATTACGGATAAACTCCCCGATACCGCCATGATAGCGGATGCGGTTCAGAGTGTCCAAGTGATTATAGTGTCCGTTGGGCATACTGCGCTGGGTATAAATATCTTGTCCCAGAGCTGTACGCAGATAGGCCCCCTCCAAATCGTGGGTGGCCAAGGCGTTGCCTGCCAGCAGAGCATGGGCATAGCCGTTTTCAATGAGGGCACTCATGGCATTGCGGGCATCGTGGTCGAAGGCAAAGGCAGGCCCCATGACCCACACAATTTTGCCATGCTCCCGCTCGTGCTGCATGACCTCATACAGCTCATCATAGTCTCGGGAGAAGGCCGTCTCACGGGAGCGGCTGCGGCGAAAGGCAAAGGCGTCGGTGTTCTCCTCGCTGACCTCACGGAAGCCATGGGGGTACACATAAATGCCGTCCTCCCCGTTTTCTCTCCGTCCCACAGCCACAAGCTCTCCCGCCTGCAGATTGCGGAACTCCTTCACAAGGATTTTTCCATGCTCCAACACTGCCACACAGTCCATGCGGCTCTCCTCCGCAAGCAGCCATTCCCCGTTCACCTTAAAGTATTCCGGGAAAATACTCATGGCATGGTAGCCCTCGGGAGCAACCCCGTTTTTTGGGGCGGGAACAAATACCGCGTCGGGTGCCTCCACAAACCGAGAATCGGTAAAATCGGGGGCATAATAAGGCTTGAGACAGAACACAGGCATTCCTCCTTACACTGTTCTGCTCTCATTATAGACCTTCCGTCCAAAGAATGAAAGTTAAAATTTCATTCATAGGAGCTTTCCCGTGCAGCAGCAGACATTTTGTCTGTGGGGCTCACCCCAAACTGCTTGACATAAGCGCGAAAGAATGCGGAATAGCTGCCGTATCCCACCCCATAGCAGGCCTCGGTGACGGGAACACCGCTGCCGATCAAATCCCGCGCCGCCTGTAAGCGACGACGGGAAATGTACCCGTGGAGGCTCTCTCCCGTTTCTTTTCGAAATAAGCGCATCAAATGGTATTTGCTCAAATACACCCGCCCCGCCAGTCCCTCCACATCGGGCAGCTCCGACAGATGTCCGTCTATGTATTCCAGCAGGCTGCGGATACGGGGGTCTGTGGGCACAATGGGCTTTGGCCGACTGCTGCCTCCGCGGCGAATGCTCCTTCCCAGTTCCACCAGCAAACGCAGCAGCAAACTGCGGCTTCCGATCTCCCGTCCGTAGTCCTCTCCCGCAAGCTCCGTTTCCAGCGCATCCGCCAGCGCAAACAGCTTATTTCGGTCAGACCCATGGGGACGAAGCACCGCATGGTCGGAATCGGCGAACAGGGCCTGCAAATCACAGTCGGCTGTGGAGTGGCTGCGGAGAAAAGCAGGATCCATATACACAATGATACGCTCGTATAATGTGCCTTCGGCAAATTCGGGGCAGTGCACCCGATGATCCCCAATGAGCACCACATCCCCCGCCTCCAAGGCATACCGCTGCCCTGCCACCGTATAGCCGCCGCTGCCGCTTTTGAGCAGCAGAAGCTTGCAGAAGGCATGGTAATGGGGTTCGGGACGCATCCCCGCCGTATCCTTCAAATGAAACAGCCGAAATTCCTCCAAGAGATATCCTCGCTTTTCAAACTCTTGTTCCATAACTCCTCCACATAGCACGTTTTGCAATCATTATAGCATGATTCGACTTTACATTGCAAGTCGTGCCCTATATACTGTAGTACAGATATTATTGTGCGGAGGTACTTTCCATGAAGGCATTCTTCAAAAACAACAGCTTCTTGATTCTGATGCTCACAGGCATCGTGGCAGGCTGCGTCACAGGTGCGGTATGGCCCAAAGCATCCCTGCTGAAGCCTCTGGGCACTATTTTCATCAATTTGATGTTCTGCATCGTGGTTCCCATGGTGTTCTGCTCCATTGCATCCGCCATTGCCAATATGCCCGGTGCAAACAAGGCAGGCAAGGTCATGGGGGTCACCGTGGCAAGCTTTCTGGTCACCGCCGCCATCGCCTCCGTCATCATGTACGCCCTGTGCCGCGTATTCCCCGTGGTCAGTGGACAGTATGACATTATCGAAGGGGAAGTGGGCGGCACCCTCGGTGCGGCGGATCTGGTCATCAACTTTTTCACCAAGCCCGACTTCATGGAGCTGTGGAGCCGCAAGGCCATTCTCCCCCTCATTGTATTCGCGGTACTCATCGGCTTCGGTGTACAGCTGAACGGAGGCCCCGAGACCCCCACCGCAAAGCTTCTGGAGGATATGACAGGAGCCATTATGAAGACCGTAAAGATCATCACCTACTATGCGCCCATTGGCTTCTTCGGTTTCTTTGCGGACCTCATTTCCACCTACGGCCCCGAGCTCATCGGCGATTACAGCCGCACCCTGATTTTCTATTATGCACTGTGCTTTGCCTATATGTTCCTGTTCTTCCCCCTGTACGCACGCTTCGGCGGCGGCAAGGGCGCAGCAAAGGTCATGTGGGCGCACCTGTTTAAGCCTGCTGCAGTGTCCTTCGGCACCTGCTCCAGCGTAGCCACCATCCCCACCAATTTGGAGGCCGCGGAAGCCACAGGGGTCTCCAAGGATGTCAGCAACATCGTCCTGCCCTTGGGTGCCACCATGCACATGGACGGCTCCGCTATGGGTGCCATTTTGAAGGTAGCCTTCCTGTTCGGTCTGTTCGGCATGGACTTCACGGGCGGTCAGGCCATTGCCGCGATCTTCGTGGCGGTGCTGTCCTCCGTTGCCATGTCGGGCATTCCCGGTGGAGGCGGCACAGGGGAGCTGGTGCTGTGTACCATCTTCTTCCCCGATCAGCTGGCAGTGGCATATCCCTTCGCACTGGCACTGGGCAACCTCATCGATCCCCCCGCTACCATGGTCAACGCCGCAGGGGACTATGTGTCCACCTTTATCGTCTCCCGCTTCGTGGACGGCAAGGACTGGCTGCAAAAGCAACTGAACAAATAACATACAAACACCCCGATGCGCTGCATCGGGGTGTCATTTTATAATTTGGAATTACAGATTCTTCACCGCATCCCATGCCTCTTCGATGGCAAATACGATGCGTCGGGGCTTGGCTGCATCCCCAATGACAGTCACGGGCGCAACTGCTTCCAGTGCTTCCGCAGCCGACGCAGTGGGCAGGAAGCCCAGTGCCAGCAGCACGGTATCGCATTCCAGAACCTCGGTCACATCACCGCTGCTGACGGTAACGCGGCACCCAAACACATCACCTTCCACTGCTTCCAGCTTGGTCTTGGGACGGAACTGCACACCGGATTCTGCCATGTGCTTCTTCATCAGATCATCGTTCATCTTGAAGCCGGGTTCGGAGGGAATTGCCTTAGCCATATCAATGCAGACTACATCTCTGCCCCACATATCCATCTGCAGTGCGGTTTCCACGCCAACCAGACCGCCGCCAACAACTACCACGCGCTGACCTACGTCACAAGAATCACGCAGTGCCAGAGTTGCGGGATACACATTGGGGCTGTCCAGACCGGGAATGGAGGAAGGCACAATGGGCGTGCCGCCCGCTGCCCAAATGATATGATCGGGCTTGTAAGAGGCAACTGCTTCGGGGGTAGCCTCCGTATAGAACTTCACGGGAATGCCCTGCTTGATCAGCTGGGTTTCAAAATAAGCGATCATGCGGTGCATATCCACCTTGAAATAAGGCTTGCAGGCATTCAGAGCATTGCCGCCAATGCAGTTGCCCTTTTCCAGAACCACTACATCATGACCTGCTTCCTTAGCATACAGCGCAGCCATGCAGCCGCCGGGGCCTGCACCAACAACCACGATTTTCTTGGGAGCTTCAGCCTTGGGAATATCCTTGCTGCCGTCCTCATGACCGCAGCGGGGGTTCATGGCACAGGTTGCGGGCTTACCTGCATATACACGACCGATGCAGCCCTCATTGCAGGAGATGCAGGGGCGGATTTCATCGGGTCTGCCTGCAGCCAGCTTGTTGGGCAGATCGGGGTCTGCCAACAGGCCGCGGCCAATGACGGTAAAGTCGCACACGCCCGTGCGCAGTGCAGACTCTGCCTTATTCACATCACCGAAACGGCCATGGGTCATAACAGGAACATCCACTACGGACTTGATGACCTTGGCACTGCGGCTCTGAAGGGTCATCTGCTGCAAGCCCGCAGGAGGCATAGCGTGGTACCAGTTATCATGGCAGCCCGCATCCACATGAAGGGCATCGGCACCGTAGGAAACGATGAGCTTGGCCAGCTCAATGCCTTCTTCCATGTGGCGATAGCCTTCCCCGTCCAGATAGTGCTCGGGGGTAAACTTTACAATCACGGGGAAATCCTTACCGCCTTCGTCCTTGCAAATCTCGATGAGTTCCTTCAGGAAGCGTGCACGGCCTTCTGTGTCCCCGCCGTATTCGTCGGTACGAATGTTCCAGCGAGCAGTCAGGAACTGGTCGGTGAGATAGCCGCCATAAGCGTGAATTTCAATGCAGTCAGCACCGCAGCGCAGCGCAGCCTTTACGCTCTCACGGTAGTCAGCTTCTATGATACGGATTTCTTCCACCGTCAGTTCGTGGCACTTGAGCATGGGTGCGTGCATCCAAGGCACAGCGGAAGCGCACACAGGCACACGGTACTTGGTGGAGGGGCCACCGATACGCCCGTCACCGGGCATGATCTGGGCACCCACCTTGCAGCCGTAGGCATGGCAGCGTTCTACGGTCTGCTTAAACAGTTCCTCGGTCTCTTCGTTGAAGAAGATGGAGTGATCAGCGGATTCAAAGGTTGCAGAGCCCTTAATATTGCAGAAGATCATGGCCGCGCCGCCCTTGGCCCGTTCCACGAAGTAATCCACAGTGCCGGCAGTCATGTTCCCGATGGTCACACCCATGGGTGCCAGCACAATGCGGTTTTTCAATTCCATTTTGCCGATGTTCATCGGCTGCAGCAATACAGACATATTCATCCTCCCTGTACGCAGCTTACTTCTGGACGTACCAACCACCGTCTACGGGCAGGCAGACACCGTTGATGTACTTTGCTTCGTCAGAGCACAGGTAAACGATGGCCCATGCTGCGTCTTCGGGCATACCGGTGTAGGGCATGGGGGTCACTGCCTTGAAGTGGTCGTGATACATATCCCAGACATGCTGCTGCTTGGGTACCCAAACGTAGTTGGGAGCCAGACAGTTAAAGCGGATGCCATACTTCTTGGAGACCTGATTGACCATATTCTGGGTGCCCAGCTTCACGCAAGCCTTGGAGAAGGGATAGCCCTGTACAGCGGAGCCGTTGTAAGCCAGACCTGTGGAAGAAGAGAAGTTCAAGAAGTTGCCGCGGATCTTATTGCGCATCATGTAGCGCAGAACGGTCTGGTAGGAATACAGCATGGAGTCGATATTCACACGCATAACATCCAGAATCATTTCGGAAGTAATGGTTGCCCAGTCATGAGTGGGGGGAGAGAACGCAGCTGCGCCGTTGACAACAATATCAATGGTACCATACTTTTCCACAGCCAGATTCTGCAGATCAACCCAAGTCTGCTTCACGGCTACGTCAGCAACCACAGCAACAGCTTCGCCGCCGGCGGCAACGATCTTTGCGCAGAATTCTTCTACCATGGGGTCGATGTCAACCATGATGACCTTTGCGCCTTCCTGGCAAAACAGTTCGGAAGCCTTGTGGCAAATACCGCCTGCTGCACCGGTGATGATAGCAACCTTATCCTTCAATCTATTCATAATGTACCTCCTAAGTTATGGTTCGGTTGATTGTAATTCGTTTTAAATTCTCACAGCATTCGCCGTTTCGGCGGCGAATGGAGCATTTGAAATAAAGTATTTTAGTTCTGTCTCAGCTGACCCTCCAGCACACGGTAGGTCAGTCGCAAGGTCTTAATACGCCAGCGGTCATCGTCACACTTGACCAGATCGTCCACATACAGGCCATAGCCGGAGTAGGTGTCCCCGTTGTCCTTATAGGTGTGGTAGTCATGCATTCTGGTCAGCAGTCGGCAGCTGCGTTCCCCTGTGAAATGCACGATCTGATTATAGCCAAAGTGCAGGGGCACCATGTCGAAGCCGCAGGTACGGCGGTTCTGCTCCACCTGGGCATAGCGGTCATTGTTGCCCTTTCTGCCGCTCCAGAAGGTCTGGAAGCCTTCTTCGGTAAATACATCGGGCATCAAGTCAAATTCCTGATTGTCGATGCACCAGAAATAACGGCTCTTGGCAGCCAGAATTGCGGGCATCTCCGCCAGCTGTGCGGGGGTATAGGGCAAGCCCGCATCCCGAATGATTTCCCGTGCCAGTTCAGTGATCTGCTTATCTGCGTTTAATGTCATAAAATGCACCTTCCTTATTTCAATTTTTCTGATTTCAGTGTATCACAAGCATTCCCATCATTACAGTGACGATGGTTGATTCGACTTGAAGGAATGTTGCCGCAAGTTTCCCACACCGTTTAATACTATTATTCTTGTGTATTCCGCTGTATTATCGTATAATAACAGAAAACAGCACTGCCATCTTGCCACTTTTTTAGGAAAGATGACCACGCAAAAGTCAAGGAGTGAACGCTATGTCATTCGGTACTGTTCTGGGTGAATTATGCAGCCTGTGCGGCATCAAACGCTGCAATCTGGCAGACGCACTGGGGTATGACCCGTCCTACATCAGCCGTTGGATCAACAATGTAAAGCTCCCCGCCGCAGACAGCCACGGTGAGCTGTTCCGCCGCATGGGTGAATATATGGCATCTGCCGCTGCACCTTCTCTGCGAGAGCGTGCCATTGCACGATTCTCCCTCCCCTGTACCGCTGAGGAAGCAGAATTTTCCGCTGCGGTCGCCGGTCTGCTTTACAGCGCCTACGAGGAAACCAAGCAGCTTACTGCCCCCCGACGTCAGCATACAGGCAGCGAAAATGCTACACTTACCCTTGCCACAGGCTCTTCCCTGTTCCCCGAAAGCATCTTTCAGGTTCTTCGCAGCCGCAGCATTCCGGGAAAGCCCGTAGAGCTGATCTGCACCAACCCCATCCATGGCCAGTTTAAAAACAACGAAGCATTCTTCCGCCGTCTGCGGGAGTCCGTCCCTCCGAACACCCCCATCCGAGTCATCCAGTTCGTGGACATGGATGACATTGCCGCAAAAGTAAATCACTCCTGCCGCAGCTTCTGCTACCTCATGGGACAGCCCTATGACATTCATTATGACTTTTATGAGCTGAAGGCCTCGGGACAGAGCTTCCTTGTACGAGATGAGCTGTTGATCCAATATCTTCGGGAACCTGTAACAGGCAATCTGCTGCTGTTGGAGTCCTTCGACAGTGAATTGATTCGCCGCTACTGCTCATCCGCTGACCGCTATATCCTCAACCGTCCCTCTGTCAGTAAGCCTGCCAATATGCAGAAGCTCCGAAAAAACCAATATTTTCTGGACTACTTCATGCAGCCCGACTGCCGCTGCCTGCTCAAGCATATGCAGCCTCTGTACTTTCCCGAAAGCCTGCAGGAACGTCTGACCCCCAGAGAGCGTGACATCGGCCGCAATATGGGTCTGTATCTGGACGGATCCCGCTTCTTCGAGTCTGTAATTTTGTACAAGTCCGCACTGGTGGATTATGTGTATACAGGTAAGCTGCGCGCATTCGGCCGCACCGTCGAAATCCCCCGCTCCGACCGCATGACCCATTTGCAGAATATGCTGGACGTGCTGGACGGCAATCGCAGCGGACAGCTCAACATTCTCTCCACCCATAACCAGATCTGCAACCATGATGATCTGCCCACCTCCATGTTCCTCAGCCGCAATGCCGCATTCGCCCTGCAGCATAAGGAAAGCACCGACAGGGTGTTGTACACCCTGTCCTCCCGTAAAATGATCGGACACATGAACACATGGCTGGATCATCTCCAAACACTGCCCAACGACCAGTGTCTGTCCGGCACCGATGCCATCGACTACATCGCGCGATGCATCAAGCTGCTGTAAATACTTGTCAAAGTCATACAACAATGTCCTCCTCTTTTTCTCACAGGAGAGCATTATTGTTTTTCGATAATTTTGTATTGACATCTCCTGTATGGTCTCCTATAATAAAGCCAAGAAGATTATTGTAAAACGATAATTTGGAGGTGCGACATGAAACACAGATCTTACCTATGCTTGTTAGCCATATCCGCAGCCGCATCGGCACTGCTTGCCCTGTTTGCGGATGGAGGCAATATTTTGCTGGCCACCCTGCAATTTCCCTTTGCTCCCATCGCCAAGGGTCTGCGGCTTCTGAGCTTGTCGGGCACGGTGGGCAATCTCCTTGCATGGGTGATATATGTCCTGCTGTGTGCCCTGCCCCTGCTTCCCTTATGGCTGCTTCGACGAAAGGAAAAGTCCGCAAAATCCGACCTTCTGTTTGTCCTACTGATCCCCGTATTGGCCATTGCCCTGTACCGCCTCATCAACCCCACGGGGCTGCTTGCAAGCACGGAAGCAGCACTTCCCGTATATCGGGCGCAGTACGGCGGCACGGTCTATGCAGTACTGCTGGGGTGGCCGATCCTGCGCACAGGGGAGGCCCTGAAGGCCGCGGACGAAGGTGCACTGTACAAAGCCGCGGATCTGTTTCTAAAGCTGCTGGGTGTGCTGTTCGTGATTTCCGCCTTCGGCAGCAGCTTGGCCGCACTGTTGGGAGATATGGAAGCCCTCCGTGCTGCCAATCAAAACAGCGGCAGTCTCACTTGGAGCTATGTATTCCTGACCCTGCAGTGCCTTGCAGACGCGCTCCCCTCTCTGCTGAACACCGTCACCGTATGCATGGCACTGACCCTGCTGGATGCCTTTGTTGCTGACGATGACAACATCGCAGACCATGCGGACCGTCTCGCCCGCTGGTGCGGCACCACACTGGTCATCACCGCCGCTGCATCCATTGGCTTCCATGTGCTGCAGCTGCTGTTCCAGCCCAAGCTGCGCACCACAGACGTAAGCCTTTCCTTCCCCATGGGCAGCCTCGCCTTCCTTGCGGTGTGTTTGATCGCCGCCCGCATTCTTGGGGAAAATAAGCGGCTGCGGGACGACAACGACCTGTTTATTTAAGGGGGCGTGTCATGGCAATCCAAATCCATCTGGACGAGATTTTGAAGCAGCGGGGCATGACCTCCAAGGAGCTGTGCAAGCTGGTGGGCATCACCGAGGCCAATCTCTCCATTCTGCGCTCGGGCAAGGCCAAGGGCGTACGCTTCCATACCATCAACCGCATCTGCTATTACCTGCAATGCGATGTAGGGGACATTCTGACCTTTGACGGTCACTTAGAGGAGGATGATGACGAATGAAAAATCTGATTGCATTACTGCTCACAGCATCTCTGCTGCTGACCTGTGGCTGCTCTCTGGCAAAGCCCGAGGAGGAGCTGCGGAGTGATCTCCCCATAGAGGACAGCCTCATCGGTGTGCTGATTACAACCGAATATCTGGACCTGTTCGACATGGAGGCATGGCTCAACGACAACATCAACGACCTTGCCAAGGGCGGCGAAACGGTCATTGACGGAGACACGAGCCAATACCAAGGCCGCATTTATGCCAATGCTGTGGAAAAAACATGGCACAGTGAGGACGGAGAAGCCCATACCACCACCGAATATGAATTTCCGGAAGAACTCAAGGGCCATGCCTTTCTCTGCCCCACCCTTACGGATGAAAACGGGAACCCATACACAAGCAGCATGGGCAGCGAAATCTTTGCCGACTCTCATGTGCATCTCAAATCATCCGACGCAGGCAATGCCGTAGAGCTGACCTCCACGATCTATTATGACCCGCTGGCCATTCCCAAGGAGTCCATCACCGAACTCCATGAAGACGGCAGCGAGACCCTTGGAAAGCACGTTGCCTTCTATCACAACCCCGTATACCAGACCGCCGAAGGGGATGTGTACGTCACAAGCGGCAGCGGCACCGCATATAGTGTTGGGCCCGGAGTAGGCTTCTACGGGCAGCAGGGCAGCCACATGATCTCTCAAAGCAGATCTGCCACCCTCAACGGAAAAACCGAGGAAGTGAAAAGCTCCGTAACCATCACCATGCACGCCGTACGCTGTGCGGAAAAAATCACAGTCCATGAAATGAGCGGAGATAATCAAATTCTCCGCACCGCAGAATACAGCCACGCCGACTTCCCACGTGAGCTCACCGTAGGCAGCGATACCGCATACGTCATCGTAGAGACCCACAGCACGGATGACACGGGTGAGGCCGTGGTCAGCCGCCAGATCTGCACCGCCGACAGCGAGGAGGAACACTTCACCGTATACGTTCCCTTGAAAAACGGCTACGTCAGCAAACAGCAGACGAAGGTCATAAGGGAATAAAAAAGCCTCCCCTGTGTAAGGGGAGGTGCCCGAGCTTGCGAGGGCGGAGGGGTTGTCTCACACACCTATTTAAGCAAATTGCTACAACCCCTCAGTCTTTTGCCTACGGCAAAATCCAGCTCCCCTTGCACAGGGGAGCCGTGCAAAAACCGCCGCACTCAATCGAGTGCGGCGGTCGCCTTTTTATCTCAAAAACATTCTCACAAGCTTTCCGATCAGCTTGCTCTTATAAGGGGGATACCGCAAAGGCATATCCAACCATGTTCCCTTTTTCAGCACACTCTTTTGATGGCTGAAGGTCTCAAAGCTCTTAATGCCATGGTAGCTGCCCATGCCGCTGTTGCCCACCCCGCCGAAGGGCAGGTCAGTGCTGGCAATGTGCATGATGGTATCGTTGACGCAGCCGCCACCGAAGCTGACGTACTGCAGGAACCGTTCCTCCACGATTTTCCGCTTGGTAAACACATACAAGGCCAGAGGCTTCTCCCGCTCCACAATAAAGTCCTCCGCCTCCGCCATGGTTTCCACGGGAATGATGGGGAATATGGGTCCGAAGATTTCCTCCTGCATGACCGCATCCTCGGCCGTCACCCCGCGCAAAACAGTGGGAGCCAGCTTCAGCCGTGCGGGATCGGTGACACCGCCGTAATAGGTCTTGCGGATATCAATGAGGTTGATCAAACGGTTGTAGTGCTTTTCGTTGACAATGCAGCCGTAGTCGGGACTGCTGATGGGGTCGGGGCCATACATCTGCTCAATGGCCTCCACTAAATATTCCGCAAACCGCTCCTCCACCCGCTTATCGATCAGGATGTAGTCGGGAGCGATACAGGTCTGCCCGCAGTTCACCAGCTTCCCGAAGGCAATGCGCCTTGCGGCCAGCTTCAAATCCGCGCTGTCGTCGATGATGACGGGGCTCTTGCCCCCCAGCTCCAAGGTCACGGGGGTCAAATGCTTGGCAGCCTTTGCCATGACCTCTCGCCCGACCTTAGGCCCCCCTGTAAAGAAGATGTAGTCAAATCGGGTATCCAGCAGGGCATTGTTCGCCTCTCTGCCCCCTTCGATGACCGCCACCCACTGGGGAGGGCAAGCAGCCTCAATGACCTTTTTCACCACCGCGCTTGTGGCGGGCGCATAGGCAGAGGGCTTCACAATGCAGCAGTTCCCCGCAGCCACCGCCGCGATCATGGGCACCATACACAACATGAAGGGATAGTTCCAGGGGCTCATAACCAGTGCCACCCCGTAGGGCTCGGAAATAATGAAGCTGCGCGCGGGGAAGTTGGCGAGCCATGTGCCCACACGCTTGGGCTTGGCCCACTTGGGAAGCCGCTTCATGGTGTGGCTGAGTTCCTTCAGGGTAATGCCGATCTCCGTCATAAAGGCTTCCATATCGGACTTCCCGAGGTCAGCGTGGAGCGCATCCAAAATCTCCTGTTCATGGGCCTTGATGGCGTCATACAGGTCTTTCAGCATCAAAATACGGGCACTGACGGAGTGGGTTGCTCCCGTGGCAAAAAACTCCCGCTGCTTCCGAACAACGGCTTCGATTTGTTCCATATTGGTATTCACAGGCATCGGCCTTTCTACTTAATCTCAATAGTATCAGTATACGGGAAATTCCTGCCATTGGCAAGTGTCTGTCTCCCTCTTAGACACAAACGAACGTATTTCCATAAAAACTTTGTTAAAAGCAAAATCATTATTGACAAACTCCGCCGCATGGTGTACACTCTCTCCCGACAGGTGTCTTGACACCTAAAATGACATAAATATGATTCCAACATACGGAGGCATCTTATGAAAGAATTTCTGAAGCGCAAGGACATTGAGCTCAGCTGGCAGCGTTACGGTATCGACGCACTGGGCGCAATGGCACAGGGTCTGTTCTGCTCCCTGCTCATCGGTACCATTCTCAACACCATCGGTACGCAGTTCGGCATTTCCTTCCTGACAGAGCCCATCCTGTTTTTGGGTAAGGGCGACGGCATGGTGGGCTACACCATCGGCGGCACAGCATCTCTGCTGGTAGGCCCCGCTATGGCAGTTGCAATCGGCAACGCACTGAAGGCACCTCCCATGGTACTGTTCTCTCTCATCACCGTAGGCTTTGCCACCAACTCTCTGGGCGGCGCAGGCGGCCCCTTTGCCGTACTGGTTACCGCTTGTGTAGCAGCTGAATTCGGCAAGGCAGTATCCAAGGAAACCAAGGTTGATATTCTGGTGACCCCCATCGTCACCATTCTGGTAGGCGTCGGTCTGGCAATGGTCGTAGCGGCTCCCATCGGCAAGTTCGCACAGTGGGTTGGCAGCATCATCATGTGGGCTACCGAACAGCATCCCTTCCCCATGGGCATTCTGGTATCCGTCATCGTGGGTATCGCACTGACCCTGCCCATCTCCTCCGCAGCAATCTGCGCAGGTCTGGGTCTGACCGGTCTGGCAGGCGGTGCCGCAGTGGCAGGCTGCTGCGCCAATATGATTGGCTTTGCCTTCCTGAGCTTTAAGGAAAACGGCGTAGGCGGCCTCATCAGTCAGGGTGTCGGCACCTCCATGCTGCAGATGCCCAACATCGTCCGCAACCCCAAGGTCTGGATTCCCGCAATCGTCACCTCTGCCATCACCGGCCCCATCGCCACCTGCATCTTCAAGCTGCAGATGAACGGCGCACCCGTCAACTCCGGCATGGGCACCTGCGGCTTCTGCGGTCAGATCGGTGTATGGACAGGCTGGGTCAACGACGTGGCCAGCGGCGCCAAGGCAGCCATTACCGCATTTGACTGGATCGGTCTGATCATGATCTCCTTCATCCTCCCCGCAGTCATCTGCCCCCTGATCGGTATGGTCTGCCGCAAGCTGGGCTGGATCAAGGACGGCGACCTGAAGCTCGACTGATTTCAGCTCGTACCTACGTTCTGCGATTCGTTACATAACCGCACGGTATCTTTCCTGCAGCAGTCATACAACATCATACTCCCCGTTGGGACGCCCCTTGCGGGTGTCCTGTATGGCGCACCAAAATATTTCTCTGCACCTTGTAGGGACCGTCGCCCTCGACGGTCCGCAATACTGCCACCGCACCCTCGTAGGGCGGGGGCTTGCTCCCGCCGTTTTTTCAACACCGGATCCAATTTGCCAATATCATTCATCAAAAATGCCGTCTCGGATGAGACGGCATTTTTATTATCCTTCATTGACATATTCCAAAATGTCCCCTGGCTGACAGGACAGCAGCTCACAGATTTTGGACAAATTCTGCATGGAAACATAGCGATTTTCCCGAAGTGCCTGTATGACTCCCTCGGATAACAGTTTTTCCTTACGCAGACGATTTGTATTATATCCGGCCTCCTTCAAAGCCAACAAAATATTCATTTTGTATTGAATGGGCAAACAAACTCCCCCTAAGTAAATTCGTACAATAACGACAATATGATTACACCATTTTTAGTGTAATATATGTATTGCAATTACATTGTTTTCAGTGTATAATAATTATAGAAAAAAGCTTTTCTCCATCAGATTGCAAATACATATATGATATTTTACCATCCCGTAAGGTCCAAATCAAGGAGGAATTCCGTGGATATCATACAATTCATCAGCGAAGCGTTTACTGACAGCAAATTTCGTCCCGCTGTCATAAGCGCAGAATACCAAGCACTTGTAAGCACATACTCCGCAAATTTAGATACACTGTTTCGAAGTCTTTCCGCCGAACAAAAGCCCTTATTTTTTGAAGCAGAGGCGCAAAGAAATCTGATTGCCGCTATGGACGAAGACTGCATGTTTTGCTTCGGTTTTCAAATCGGTGCAAAGCTAATGTTAGAGCTGATACGCCCTCAGACTCCGTAAACGTATATATGATACAAAAGCGGCAGAAAGCAGCCGCCCTACAATTCTGTTACACGCCTTGACCACAATTATTCATACTTCATTATTCACCAAAATAAGGCCGCCTCATCTGAGACGGCATTTTGTATTTAATTGGGTTTCGTCTTGCTGACGGGCTTGTACTTATCGGGCTTCCACCCATCCAAAGGCAGGCGCTGCATGGCACCGAACACCTTGGTCTTCAAATCGGGGTAATCCTTACTGAGCACAGCGATCAGATCCTTGATTTCCTTCCGCTTGCTGCCCGTATCATTGGGACAGGTGTTGTGTACCACAGGCAGATCCAGCTTGTCGCACAGATTGGACACAGTCCCCTCCCCTGCGTACAGCATGGGTCGAATCTGCCAAACACCCGCGCGGGTCATATGGGTCACAGGCTTAAAACAGCTGATGCGCCCCTCAAACAGCAGGCTCATGAGAAAGGTCTCCACCGCATCGTCGAAGTGGTGCCCCAGGGCCAGCTTATTGAGCTTGTGGTCATTGAGGAAGTCATTGAGGGCCCCACGGCGCATCTTGGCGCACAGAGAACAGGGATTCTCCTCCTTGCGCACATCGAACACGATTTCGCGGATGTCGGTCTTTACGCAGGTATAGGGCACACCGATCTCCTCACACAGCTTTTCCACAGGGGTAAAGTCCATATCGGGGAAGCCGATGTCGATGGTAACAGCCTCCAAACGGAACTGCTTGGGGTAATAGGTCTGCAAATGCCGCAGCCCCCGCAGCAGCAGCATAGAGTCCTTTCCTCCGGATACGCCAACAGCAATGCCGTCCCCTTCCTCGATCATATGGTAGTCATCAATGCAGCGGCGCAGCAGTCCGCTGAAGGAGTTCAAATCGTTCATAATTTAACCAAATTCCTTGTAAAATTGAAATTGAGTATTTGCGAGCATTTAAGAGTAAAACAGAGTATTTCCGAGTTTTGTATATGATTTCAAAAAATGCGCAAAATACCTGTTGACACTCAAAAATGTTTGTGGTATAAAAATAAAGCTCGCTTGTGAATATTATAAGTGAGCCACCGAAAATTGTCAAAATATTTATCTTTATAATTGGAGGCACCAACATGTCCACTACTCTGGCAACCAAGGAAACCGTTGTTCGCAACTGGTACATCCTGGACGCAGCAGGCAAGCCCCTGGGCAAGACTGCTGTTGCTGCTGCAGACCTGCTGCGCGGCAAGAACAAGGTAACTTACACCCCCAACGTTGACTGCGGCGACTATGTTATCGTAATCAACGCTGATAAGGCTGTTCTGACCGGCAAGAAGCTGGAACAGAAGTACTACCGTCGTCACTCCGGTTGGGTTGGCGGTCTGAAGGAAGTTCAGTACAAGACCCTGATGAAGGAAAAGCCCGAACTGGCAATGGAACTGGCAGTTAAGGGCATGCTGCAGAAGAACAAGCTGGCTAACTCTCAGCTGACTCGTCTGCGCGTATTCCGCGGCGCAGAGCACAACCACGAAGCTCAGAAGCCCGTAGTCGTTGAATTCTAAGGAGGACACAGAACATGGCAGTTACTTATCAGAGCAAGAAGGCTTACACCTACGGCACCGGCCGCAGAAAGTCTTCCGTAGCAAGAGTTCGTCTCTTCCCCAACGGTGAAGGCAAGATCACCATCAACGGCCGCGACATCGACAACTACTTCGGCCTGGAAACCCTGAAGGTTATCGTACGTCAGCCCCTGGTTCTGCTGGGTGTTGAAGGCAAGTTCGACGTAGAATGCACTGTTTCCGGCGGCGGCGTATCCGGCCAGGCAGGCGCAATCCGTCACGGCATCTCCCGCGCACTGCTGCTGGTTGACGATTCCTACCGTCCCGCACTGAAGTCCGCAGGCTTCCTGACCCGTGACCCCAGAATGAAGGAACGCAAGAAGTACGGCCTGAAGGCTGCACGTCGCGCTCCTCAGTTCTCCAAGAGATAATTACGAACTTATTTCTTCGGAAAACAGCTTAAAAAGCAAACAAAATCCCGAAATCGTAAAGATTTCGGGGTTTTTTGTTTAACAAATTCTGACAAAATAAAACAAGATAAGACCAAAAAAATTGAGGTTCAAACGAGGTTCAAAACGCTCTTTGAGGTTCAATTTGAGGTTCAATATCAAACCCACAAAGACAGCGAAAGACTGTGAAGGCAACCGTGGCTGTTTGGCTTGGTGTTAAGGTATTCCAAATCGCCGTTGAATACTGACTCACAAGCGCAGGTCAAGCCTCTCAAATGAGTTATAACCACCCTCTCCGAAAGTACGAAACCAAGCTCTCGCCGCAGGAAAAAACGCTTCCAGCACAAACAGAAAAATCCCCCGAGGGTTCACGGAGAACCCTCGGGGGATTTTATTATGTCTTGGTACTCATTTCGTTGATTTTGCTCAGGGCTTCTTTCAGCTTATCGAACCCGAACATAGCGGCGTAGGCTACCATAAAGGCTACGACAATGGCAGCTGCCATGTGATACCACAAAATCGGCAGTGCCATATAGCTTGCATACGCACAGAAGGCCACCAGCGTCAGCACGACGGCTACGATGATGGCCAGCAGATTGGTGGGAATCTTGTCCCACAGTGCCTTCTTCAGCACCTCAACAATGATGTTGGTAAGCACCACCAGGATGCCGATGATCAGCATCAGGGTAGCACCATAATTGGCCAGAGTAGAAATAATATTCATAATGTCCTCCTAATCTTTCAGTACCGCCTCAGCCATACGCATTGCGGAATCGAAGCCGTATTTGTCTCCGATTTCCTTCACAAACAGCTGGGCATATTTGTTTCGGTTTTCGTTCTTTGACTTCCAGAAATAGAAGCCCTGCACTACAGTGACCTCACCCCAGGAGTAGGGCAAGGCCGTATGAATGCCCTCAATGGAATAGCCCATAACAGGCAGCACAACAGACAGGGTCGTGAGCACCAGAGCAACCGCCCACGACAGCACTGCCAGCTTCTTGGAAAACTCCATACTTTACTCCTGTTCATTCGCCCAGCGCTGCAGGGCGCGGACCATGGCAGAGGGCTTGCTTACGCAGCCGTCCGTATAAGTCCCCAATCGGCTTTGCATGGCCTTGATGGTATACGGGCCAATCTTGCCATCAACGTCGCTGCCGTGCAGTCCTGCCCATTCCTGGAGCTTACAGATCAGAGGGTCACCGCCATCTGCAGGTGCGTCCTCCCAGTCCCAGCCGCTACGCAGTCCAGGGTTCATATCACGATACCCCACGTGCTGCTCCAGCACGGTACCCGTCTGCTCCAGACCAAAGATCTGCTGCAGACGCTTGGTGGTAGCAGGCCCCCACATACCATCCACGGTGAGCTTGCCGGTCTTGGTGGTGCCGGTGTTGATGGTGGCAGTATTGGTCGTAGTGCCGTCTACCTTCACAGCGGGGTTATAGATGAACCCCAGGAAGGTGTAGCCCGCTCCCTGTCCCCAGTTACCGCTTCCCTTGCTGCGGGTCTGGGTCCAGAAGGCAGACTTTGCACTCCAACCGCTCTCGGAGGTAACCACCTTGGTGCCGCTGAGGATCTGTTCCACTACGGCTACATGGCCCGCACCGTCGGAGCCGCTGAGGGTAGCACCCTTGCGCCACACCATGATCGCGCCCAATCGGGGCTCCAGTCCCGTTTCCAGATTGCCTGCGTGCTGCATGAAGTTCTCGGCATTGGTGGGGATAAGGTATTTCATACAGCCCGCACCGATAATTTCATTGAATCGTCCGTAAGCGTAGCCCACGCAGTTGCGGAGGACATTGCACCCGGCATCGGTTTTGTTGCCCTCAATGGCATCGGAATAGCCGCCTCTGGCTTTTGTGTTGTAGTAGGGATTGCCCGCTTCAGGGCGGGTCAATCGGGGGATGAATTTTGCCATATAAACCACTCCTTTTTATAACAAAGCACACGGACGTCAAATCTGCCCGTGTGCTTTTTGATTGATATGTTTTTCCAGTTTGTCTATGGCTTCGGTCACAGGACCGTTACAGCCCTGCTCGTGCTGCCCCTTTAGACTGGAAAGCACACCAAAGACAACCAGTGTCAACTCGTCTTGGATAGACTTAAACGCATCGTTGGTGTCCGCTCTGAGTGCTTTCATATCCTTATCGTGGTATGCACGGATCGCCTTCATGTCTTCCTCGTGCTGTTTACGCAGTTCCTCGATTTCCTGCTCCATCGCCGCCATCTTGGCATCCTGTTCTTTCTGGTGGTTGACCCACGAAAAGAGCTTCCATGCAATCCCACCCAGAGCAGTCAGAAGGCCAAGTCCAACACTGATGTTCTTGACCGTATCCATGGTTATGTATAATCCTTCCGACATAAGCACCGCCCTCAGTAAATGCGGTTCTCGGACTCACGGAGAACTGCAATTTCATCAGCGGAGAGATCCTTGTTGATGGGATATTGGTCTTCGTACAGATACTTGACCTCGTGGCCACGGACACGGGACACACGCTTGCGGAGCTTTTCATCAGCGTAGTCCTGGTCGTTCTCCCGCAGGTCTTCAGCGTATTCCTCGGATAGCATTTTCACCGCTGCTTCCAGTTCCTCGGTGCGCTTGGGCCCGAAGCCAAATTGCTCATTGAGAGCAACGATGTACAGCCACGCCATGCGCTGTGCCTGTCGGTCTGCCAGAACACGCTGGAGTTCATTTTTGGCATTCTCCGCTGCCTGTCTTTGCAAGGAATTTTGCCATGCCAGCATATCCGCATATGACATACCTTCGGGCTTACCCGCACGGTGTCTGTGTTTATTCTTCTTTGCCTGTGCCATCTTCGGTCACTCCCTTCTTGGTTGCAAAGGGCGGAGTCTGCTTCACTGTGGTCTGCATCCGCTGTTCCTCTGCCTTCACAGTCTTTCGTTTGGTGCTTTCGCGGTCACCGCCTCTGGGGTTCTCAAGCCCCTCATACCACTTGCACACCCAAGCCAGTTCCTCCTTGGAAAAATCGGGCCACAGTGTTCCGGTGGTGTAAATATTGCTATATTGGCTCTGCCAAGGGAGGAAGTCCGACAAACGGCTATCGCCCCCTGTGCGGATAATCACATCAGGCTCGGGAACTCCAGCATGAGCGGTAAACAGATGAGCGGTGATCCCCTCTTGGGTAATGGGCTCCCCTGCATCCACGCAGGCTTGCGCCGCACGAACGATTTCATCACGACCGCTGTAACAGATGTGCATAGTAGCTACCAGCGCGGTGCATTCTGCGGTTTCTGCTTCCGCATCGGCTACACCTTCTCTGTCATCGTCGGTCTGCAGAAGACTACGGTCACCGGAGAATACCATGCGAATTCCTTTTTTCTTCAGTCGTTGGATATTCTCCTTGTCGAACAGCTGACGACCGATGACAAAGAGGTGATCCACCTCCTGTTTGTCTCGCTTCAGGTTGTCCACAGACAGGCAGTAGAAGCTTACATAGGGGATCTTCATATCCAAGCACCATTCCATGACGCTTTGGATCTTCTGCTTTCCCGCGTCGTGACCTTCGGAGCGGTGCTTGCCACGTCGATGAGCCCAACGGCCGTTGCCGTCACAGATGATGGCGATGTGCTGCAAGGTCTTAGCCATTGAGGTCATCCTCCTTCACGATTTCGCTGCCCAAGATCATATCCTTCACTATGCCACCGGCTCGTGCTTCATTGGCAAAAGCAGTCAATAGTCCTGCAAGCCAGTCATTTTCCAGAACACGCTTTATGTTTTCATCCTGCATCAGCCGGGGCACCAGCTCCGCAGGCAGGATGGAGGACATGACCGCAGGCAGGTCCTTTACAGTCTTGATCTCACTGACATCAATGCCGCCTTCTGCCAGCTGTCGTTTGATATTTGCAAACCCCGCACGCAGGGTCAGCGCTTCTGCAATTGTCATTCCAGCCACGTTCCTTTCACAAATTGTTCGATGTCTTGGGTGCTGATGATGTATTCCTCACCGAAGCTGTCACTGACCAAGCGCAGACGTTCCAAACCCGATACCAGGTTGCTGTAGGCAATCTCCACCTTGTCAAAGCGGAAGCCCGCCTCATTGCCATCAATCAGAGCCTTGGGAATCAGCAGTGCTTGAGGGGCAGTCTCCAGATTGGAGTTGTCATACACGAGCCACATACCGTGGGGCAAGCCCACCATCCCGTTTGTGACCGTGCAGGAATTACCCGTCAACGCATAGGACAGAGTCTTGGCAGGAAGGCCAAACTCGTCCTTGCGGTAAATCCCAATCCCCTGCAGGCGATTCAGGTCACCGGGCAAATCACAGGGCACCTGCACATACTCGACCCCGTTTTCCACGTAGGTCTCTTCCCTGCCGGTGAAGCTGTGCGCCCAGAAGTCGGACAGCCAAACCGCATCGTCGCTGTCCAAAACCTTTTTCAGCTTCTCGGTTTCTCCGTCTTGAATGCCGCTATACCCGCCCGTATATGTTTGGTAGTAGCCTCCACCGTAAGTCAGCAGTTCAGTGCCCTTCTTGGTGATTTTCACCACAGCCCAACTGTGGCTATCCGCTACAAGGGTAGGATCATTGACTGGAACATTGAGCAGCTCCTCCGTAGTCAGATCGGGGCGAACATTTTCATGCCAAATCATCCGTCTCCCCCCATCATTCAATCTGAAGTCATGGAGGATGTGCTTTATGCGGTCGATGGTGTTGATATCGTCCCACATAAGCTTCACCCGCTCGGGATCGAACTCCAGCACATGATCGGCAATTTCGGTCAGGTTTGCCTTGGCACTGATGGCAGCACCGTTATGCCTCACGGTACGGCGGAGAGCTGCAACAGCGGTATCCAATACCTGCAGCTTCAGGGCAATTTTTTCTGCATTGGTCATACGGTCTCTCCCTCCCCTGTGGTTGTCGTATCTTCTTCAACGACCATATCCGCGATCTCATCATCGGAGATCAGCCCATCCAGGATTTCGGCAACCGCCGCTTCCTGTGCTGCGGCATCGCTTTCCCCGTCTGCGTAGCTCTCCAGTTCTTCCCATGCACCGTCGTTGCGGAGACGGAATACGGTCTTGTAGTCCGCAATGTCCACGGTGGAGCCGGGAAGGATGCCGCTTGTGGAGCTGATAAAATCATCGAAGCCTTGTGCGTTGTCTGCCAGCACCTTGTAGATAGCCCGCTTGCCGCGGTCGTCCTTTTCAAGGACTGTGTAAGTAGGTCTGCTCATTTGATTCAGCCTCTTTCTGTATAGATTTGTATTGCATTGTAATGCAAAAAGCAGCCCCCACATGGGAGCTGCTTGTCGTTACACCTCTTGGATGGTGTAGGTGATCTTCATGGTTTTATCGGAGGTCTTCTCGATGGTACGAGACAAGTTGTTGATGGTGGCAAGATAGTGCGTATCCATCCAAATACGGCCGTAGCCGGTCGAGGTTGAATGACTGTAGGAGGAACTGCTGTAATAGTAAAACAACAAAGGATTCCCTCTTATTGGAACACACTTCCCGATCCCACTGTAGAGATCACTGGGACCATAAACATCCCCCGTTATATCAAATTCATTGGTATCGGGATTGATGACGCCCACATCTGTATTACTATTGCTTTTGTTCGGACTCACAGGAACATACAGTCTCTCATTAACAAAGCTAAAATAATAACAGTTGCTGGCATTATAAAAATATTCCCCACCCAGATAGATGCTTTTGTAAGCAGAGCCATCCAGGGGGATTTTCCGTACATACGTATTTCCCGATGTGGCATAGTACAAATTACCGTCAAAGCAAGTCACATAATAGCCAACGAAACTCATCGCAGTACTCAGCGGATTGGTTCGGGTATAAACCGCCGCCGTTCTCGCATTCAAATCGACCTCGATCACATGAAATGTTCCTCCCGCTGCCACCGAACTTGCAGTGGGGCTGACCATGATATACGCCACATCATTCCTGGTATCGTAGCTGCAGAGGTATGTATTGGTTCCCGTCAACGATGTAGGCAGAGCAATCTGTATGCTTTCCACCAAATCATGGGAGCTGTACATATCCGTAAAAACAGACTTTTGATGAATATTGGCTCGGCGTTTGGCAATGGTCACCGAAGTTGTGGTGAGAGAAGAAACATGATAAAACACATCCTCCTCGGGATCAATCAGCAACAGCTTCGCAATAGCGCTGGTAGTGTTACTGAGCCAATATCTCGTAGATGCTGCGTAACCGAGATAACAGCCATACCTCCCGCCGGAAGAAGGAATATTATCATCGCAGGCATCGTTGCCTCCGAAGCCATTCCATCCGCTTTTCCAATTGGACAGGGAAATGCAATTGATGTTGCCATTGGCCTGATTGGTTGCAAAGTCATACACAAACTTCATAGACCGCTCGGCACTGCTGGTGGTCAGATAGCTTTCCGCTTCATTGTAGCTGCCGCGTTTGGGAGAGGTGGTGGTATTGGTCTGCCCATAACAGGCACAGCCAACAACATTAACATCCGTGGGAAGGGTCACAATAGCATCATCTTCTTCCAACGCGCTGTCCAAAAGCAAAATTCCTCCAAGCAAACTATTATAGACGGGTTCACCCAAAATAGTGCAATCACAGGGAGATTTCAGCTGCCCGATGGGTGTATGCAGATACTCCAAAGCCTTGGTCACGAGGTTGTGTTCCTCGTACCGTTCCACTTCCCCTGTTTTTACGTTGGTCAGTTCGATAACAGCCGAGCCTTTCAGGGCCATGTGTATTCCTCCTTAATTGGTAAATGTCATGCGGAATAGAGTGAACTCGGCTCCGCCGTAAAGATAGAATTTCAGATGCAGAAGCCCATCCGCTCCCACAGAGTTGTACAAAGCATTCTTGTCCTGCGCCACCCAGTCGGACAACGGGACGGGCTCCGTCCACGCTCCATCGGTGCGATGACACAACTCCACGGTACCGCTGTACTCTGCGGTAATCTGCTGAATCCCGGTAATGCTGGGGTGCCCCAGCTCTACGGTGCAGGTCAGTTCCTGTGGATACGCGGTGCCTTTCACTGTAGCCGTCATGGTCGGGGCTGTGCCGGCACTCCATGACAGGACGCTGTATTCTCCGTCGGGAGTAAAGTCCGACAGAGCTTCAAAGCCATGTTCCAAGAACACCGCAGCCGTCAGTTCCGTCTCATCCACCGCAGTCAGAGTCCCGCTCGCTGCGGTATAGATGGTACCATCCTTACGTACAAGGAACAGCGTAGAGCTGCCGCCGCCTTCCAGATAGTCAAAGGACCAAGTTACGCCATCATCGGCGCTGGTAGCGTAGATGTACTGACTGCCGCCGGGGTTAACGGTGAAAGTTTGGGATGCACTGTTGATATAAAAATAGTTGCTTGTGGAGTAAGTTGGACAATAGATGTCATTGATGAAGATGGAGCCATCATCCAAAAAGAACAGTTCCCAAACACTCTTATAGGCATCGGTTGTGTTGGTGTAATAGCAGCTGCCATCAAATCGGATTTTGTAGAACTGTTTGTCCCCTGTGGTGCCGATTTGTGTGTACATCCCATTCAAAGCACCCATATAGGATGTCAGCCAATAAGAGTGAACACGAATCGCATTCACACCATTGATATAGATACGTCCATTGCCGTATAGGGTAATCTCTGTGTACTCAGCACCGCTCCACTTGATTGGGAACGGCAGCACAACGACTTCGGAAGCCGTTCGCTCCAGTGTACTGAGGGTCATCCCTTCCGAAGTGTTCAGGTACTCTGCAGATACGGGACAGCCCCTCCCCTGCTCTCCGATGAGCCGCATCTCGCTGCCTGTAACGGTGATTGCATCCACCGCCACAGGAAATGATGTCACTGCTTCCGTGGCAGCTTCGTCCAGCCACAAGGCACCATCTCCCCTGGCAGCGTATATTTTCATAGGCTGCTCAAAAACCGTAGTGCCCACGGGTACCGTGGTCAAATGGCGGTACCAGGAATAGTCCGCTTCGTTGACGATCATGTGCGCACCTCCTGACTTTCCACAGATTGGAACTCATCCAGAACGACCGTGACCTCCTGCATGGTACCTACATCCACAGTCTTCGCCGTGGAAGTAAAACTGCGGGTCACGCTGTCCATGGTATAGGCGCCGCTGCTGTTGATGTACACGATGGTATCATCATAGGTCAGCGGATTTATTTCTTCATTGATGGTATAGTTTTGGTTCACTGCATCGAAGACCACACGCTCTGCCAGATCGCACACAGCAAATCGATTCTTCGGAAACACCACAACGCCCATATCCTGTGTAATGGTCTCGCCATCCATAATGGGACAAGGAGCGGTCTCGTCCACCGTACCGATAAAGGGTGCCACAGTGAAGGGCTTGTTCTGCCACTTAACGGCCTTAATACCTTGGGTGATAGGACGCAGGATCAGGTCACCATCAGGGTCAAAGCCTTCGGGACGGCCATACACCGCCCAGCCTCGCAGCTGCTGTCCAAGGACAACCCCAGCCCAGAAGGACTCCTCGTTATAATCCATCAGTCCCACCACCTTACCTGGGTCACGTGCCCGTCGATGTCGTCAATGACCTTCACGGGGCGGTTCTTTGCGTCCCGCTCAATGGTCCAGCTGTATTCTTGGTCGATGCCGTCCACCAGCTCGTACAGCTTCCCCGTGGGCACCTCCGACAGGTCAAGAAGGGATGTGCGGCGGACACCGTACAGGTCCATGTAGCCGCTGTCATTCATCATCACGCCGATGTCCTTCTTTTCGGAGGTGCGGTAGATCATGCTGAAATACTCCGCCGCTTTCACGACCCACGCCAACTTGCCGCCGTTGCCGTCGCCTACGCCATAGGTATCAATGACACCGGGCAGTTCATCCACCATATCAAATCGGATGGAACGCTTCACGCCCTCACTGTATACGTAAGTATATACAGGCCACTCCGTTTCCTTGGTAGTGGTGAAGATGCGCACTTCCTCTTTATAAGGCCAGCCATCCTCCGCGAGGGTGGCTGTTTCTACATCGTCCTCCCAGTACAAGGGACGGTCATAGGGGTCTTTCGCTTGAACCGTGCCGCCTTCACAGGCGGCTCCTCGGAACTCAATGGAATCCCCCTCGATATTGATGTAGTCCGCATCGGACATATCCCGTGCCAGATATCGCTTAATGCGATTTGCAGTACACAACCTGCTGACGGTCAGATCTACAATGTCTCCCATAGGTGCATACAGGGCATCTGCGGACACAGAGCCTTCCACCTGCAGGTTTCCCACCGCACGCAAAATCTCGTTGCGGATCTCCTGCTTCATGGGGTCTTGATAGGGGTAGTTCTCCGTCACCACAGTGCTGTTGGGCACAGTGATGTCCGAGCGGAAAGCGTGATCCAGCTTCAGTTCCTGGTTGCATAGGATGCTTCCGACACGGGTGCCGATAGAGATTCGGTCACCCGGTTCCAGCGCGGGATCATACAGGGCGGTGGTAGCGGTGTAGGGCATATACACCACACCCTGCAGGTCCTTCAGCAGGTCTTCGGCGATGGTGCGGGATGCGCAGGGATTCTCATTGATGAACAGCACATAGCCGTCTGCGTTTCCCGCAGCAGAAGCCGTGCCCATGACATCGGTCATCCACACGCCGCTGATGGTCACCGCTTCACCCACCGTCAGCTTACCGATAACAGCGGGCACCCGATGCACCGCTGCGCCCTCTGCCGATGCGCTGACCAGCGGCACCAGACGGAGCTTGCGGTCTTCGGTTATGATCCAGTTCCCGCCGTGGCAGGCGGCAATGTAGCCCAGCACCTGCCGATTGGTGAGCTTGCGGTCCACGGGAATCACATAGGCCGCACCCGTTCGGATGACAGTACGGCTGTCCAACTCTACCCCCATTCCTGCGGCAATGGCATTCACCGCCGCCTGCATGGTTTGGGTCGTCACGCCCATGGACACGCCCGAAAAAGCAGTGGTGTTAGTCAAGATCATGTCGTCGTAGCACTCAAGGCTCACGATACCTCCTGCCAATTTATCGTCCACAGTGGTGACGCGGAAAGTGCCGAAGGACTTCCACTCACTGCAGACCGTGGCGGCGGTGCCGTTGGTCAAGCGCCCCAGCACCTCCACCTCGGCACCGCTGCTGATTTTGTCCTCCGTCAGGATGGACACCTTCAGTGTGGCGGACATACAGCCCCCCACACTCAGCGGGCCGCTGAGGACGGGGCGGCTGATACGGGGAGCGGTGATTTTGTCATACTCCGCTTCCCCGATCTTCAGTTTTGTCTCAAATCGGAAGTTCCCGTCTGCGGCAAGGCTTGCCCAAGTTTCACTGACTGTTCGCATAGTTACCTCTCCGTCAATTTGAAGTTGCATCCGATGTACTCGGTGACACCCTTACCCTTGTTGTACTTTTGGTCTCCCCAATTGCGGGTGGAGATGTAGTAGGTACGATTCACATGGGTATTGGTCAGAGGATCCAGTACCTTGACCGTCACATATTCGCTCATCACGTCCTCCGCAAGGGACTTCATAATGAGCTCCGGCAGAGGCAGGAACTTCACCTGCAGACTGTCCTTGGAGGCAATGCGTGAACGGTACATCATACCGTCCAACACATTGCGTCCGCTGCCATCCGCATCCAGGTCATTCAGCGTGGGGGACAAACTTTCCACAAACGCGGAATAGTCATGCTCCGCGTTGTTCGCCAATATGATTTTGAACATAGGTTTCATGGTATCACCTTTCCTTTACAGAAGAGGGGATGTCCCCATGCTTCTTGTTCTGCGGTTGATTTCATTGATAATCAGAGTGGTCATTGTTTCGGAGTCAACCGCTCCCGCATTGCCTCCACTCTGTTGTATAGCGGTTATAACCGCTGTCGCTGCCTCCATTATGACACGGACAAGGGTTTGACCCAGCGCTTCATTGGATGCCCACACAGCGTCACTGACTCCGTCGTTCAGCCCCACCAGCTTTGCCGTCACATTGTAGGGCAGAAGCTCGCCCTTCGCGATTGCAGGGGTGCGGTACGTGGGGGATGCAGCCAATGCCTTCAATTGACTGAGGCCACGGGTGTTTACGATGGGCTTGATGCCGTAATCTGCGCTTTGAATCTCATCAGACATATCCCGTGCCATAGCGGCCACAGCCTTCACCGCTCTGTTTTGATTGCCTTCGATACCTTCCACCATCAGGTCGATCATATCGGGCATATATGTGTGGAAGTTGGACAAAGGGCCTTTCTTCGGCTCGGAGAAGCCAACAAAATCCTTGATTTTCTGACCCAGACGCTTTGCCGCATCTCGTACCTTGTAGTTGAAAGCATCAATACCGGCTTGGATATTCTCACAGATGTGACGTCCCCAAGTGAAGGCTTCGGTCTTCAGTTCGTCGAACTTGGCTGTGATTCCGGAAGCAATGTCTCCCGCCTTTTGGGTCAGGGTGGTCTTAATGTCCGCCCAAATCCCCGACAGACTGCTCTTGATGCCGCCGTGAATTTCGGTTGCTCGAGAGGACATATTCTGCCAAATCGCAACAGCAGAATCACGGGCACCGTTCAGATAGGCATTGATTTTGGACTGCACATCGGACCAAGCGGATACCACTTGGCTGACGATTTGCGGGCCGACCGTCTCCACCTTGGACTTCATGCTGTCCCAAATGGGGGATGCTTCGTCTCTGGCTTTGCCCAGATAGGTGGTGATATTGCTCTTTACAGCCTGCCAGTCCTCGCTCACCTGCTTATCCACAGCAGAGCCGATTTCCACGGTCTTGGTTTTGATGTTGTCCCAATATCCCGCTGCGGCAGTCTTTGCCTCGGAAAGCTTTTCGGAGATGTTCTTCTTCACATCCGACCAGACAGAAGTCACATCGGACTTCACAGCAGAGCCTGTCTTTTCGGTTTTCTGCTGCATCTTCGTCCAGCTCTCACTGACGGTGGTTTTGACCCGATTCCATGCATCCTTAGTTCCGCTGCGAATCTCGGACCAGCAATCGGATACTGCGGTGGTAATGTCGGGCAGTGCGGTGCGGAAGAATTCACCGATAGACGCCCATGCTTCCGTCAGACCCAGCAGCAAGCCTTCGATGATGAAGCCGCCCTGTTCCCGCATAACGGTAGAGGGAGAATGGATGCCGAAAGCAGCCTTGAAGCCGTCGATGAAGGGTTGGAAGATGTTCGCCACAATCCAATCCGCTACGCCCAAAATGGCATCATGGATGCCTTGGAAGAAGCCGTGAATCACATCGGCTCCGCCGTTTTTGATCCAAACAATAAGAAGTGCAAGCCCTGCTGCAGCTGCCGCAATCACCACCGTCGGCCAGCCGCCGATGGCAGCGACGATGCCGGTAACAATTTTTGTGAGTGTCCCGCCGATGGCAGGCAGCACCTTGGCAGCGATCCCGCCAATTCTGCCGATGAGCGTACCCAGCATGGTTTTCCCTGCTGCGAGGATCTTCGGTCCCCATGCGCCGATGCCTTCCGCACCGACGATGCCCTTCAGCAGGTTCTTAACCGCCTGGGTCAGTGCTTTCTTCACACTTCCCCACATGGCTCCTGCCGCCACCTTGGCAGCAAGTCCGCCCGCCAAAAGAGCAAAGGCCGACGAAAGGATTCCCAAGCCGCCGCCTTCAATCATGCCGCCCAAAAATTCAAAGGCAGCTTTTAGCAGTTCCCACAGGAGCTTGCCCAGGTTGGAGAAGATCTCTCCCCAATTGATGCCAGTGAGGAATGTGGCAACATCTCTGCCGATTTGCTGCCAATCAAAGTTTTGGATGGCTGTAATCAGTGTGGTCAGCACACCGATAATGCCCATGCTCACCGTTTGCGCTGCCATGTTCCAGTCTATGGCTGTCCACAGGCCCATAACGGCATCGGCTATGGCTTTGCCCAGCGCAGCCCAATCAAAGGTGGAAACGAAGCCGTGCAGCAGCCCCAGCGCCGCAAGGAGCCCGGCTCCAAGCACAATGCCAAGGTTTGTCCAGTCTACCGCTTCCAGAATTTGGTTTGCGGCGGTTGCCAGACCAACACCCAGCGCAGGCCAGTTGAAGGATGTGATTGCAGTAGCAAGGAAAGACAGCACTCCGTTCATGTAGTACCCGATTTTCCTGCCTGCGCCTTCCCAGTCGGTATTCTCCACCATTTCGTTGAGCTTGTCGGTGAGGGTGATAGCCGCACCCTTCCAGTCTCCCGCTTTCAGCTGCTCTGCCATGAGCTTTGCCCAGTCGGGGAGCTGCTTTTCGGGGAGAGCCGCGTCGGCACCTCCGCCTCCACCGCCTCCGCTGTCATCGGAGGATGTATCGCTGAGGATGTTCAGGTCATCGAAGGATGCCAGCTGACGCTTCAGCTTATCGGTTTCCTTCTTTGCCGCGCCTCCCGCTCCGCCGATGGCCTTCACCGCAGCACCGCCCGTAAAGCCCAGCAGTCGCAGGAATGCTGTGAAGTATGCAACAGCGCTTGCAATCAGACCGATGATGCGGCTGATAATGGGGCCAAGCAAATTACCGATGCCCGACCAGCAGCTGTTCAGGGTGGAAGCAAGCTGCTGATTGGATTCCATGTAGGCATTGACCGCCTTGCGGAGGATGCCCAGCACCCCTTCCGCAGCCAGCAGCGCAGGGGCAATGCGCTTGATTTGATTGAGAACCCCGCTGAAGGAGTTCTTATAGGTATGGTTTGCGGTGATGAGCTTCTTGGTTGCGGCTGCAGCTTTCCTCAGCCATGCGGGCAGCTTTTTGGCTGCACCCGTAATGCCCGCAACTGCCCCCGATGCCTCACGGGCTTGGTCGGACATTTGCTGCAAGCCATTCTTCGCTCTCTGCAGCCCCGCTTCCAAAGCACTGTATTGAGCGGTATCCCGCCCAAATACGAAGGCCTGTCCGCTTGTCTCCAGCTCTGATTTCAACCGAAGCAGCTCATGGTATTTATCGGATACCATGTCCATGTCGTACTGCATGGACTTCCACTGTGTGGAATTCGTTTTTCCGCCTGTGGCCAGAAACTTTTCCTGTTTGGCGAACAGGTCATCGAAGCGCTTGGACATTTTGTCCAGCTCGGCACAAACCCTCGCATATTCTTCCGTGGGAAGCCGCGCTCCTGCAAGAACCTGCATTTTCCGCTCAATATCGGAAATCGTCTGTTCCAGATTGCCCGACTTTGCGTTGAACGCTCCCATGGCGGCGGTGCTGCCCGAAACAGCTTTTTTCAGGCTCGGTCCCAGCCTGTCCACTTGGGCGTTCAGAGACTTAACAGCTGACTGCAGTTCTTTACTGCCGGCCCGAAAGCCTTCAGTGTCAAGCTCGGTATCGACGATAATAGAACCGTCTGGCATATTTTCACGCTCCTTTGTCTTTGGAGTTATCCAAGCAGAGCGTTGAGTCTATCCTTTGCTGCCTGTTCCTCTGCGGTGAGCTTGGTCTTCAGCTCGCAGATGTCCTTATTGGCGCTCCAGTATTCCTTTTCCCACTTTTCCAAAGGCTTGCCCTTGGCCTTCTTTGCCCTCATGCCGAGGATCT
>JAFQDR010000062.1 GCA_017415945.1 Oscillospiraceae bacterium | reverse complement strand
GCATCGCTCCAAGTTACGGTAAATTCATCACTATATACTTCTCCACCGCCTTCAATGATAGCCTTGATTCTATAGATGCTTGAAGTGTTAAAATCGTAGGAGCTGATTGTTGCCTGTGTTGCGGAAGCAAAAGACAGTTCCATCCATTGACCTAAATAATCATTATATCGCTCAACACGACAGCTGAAAGGGGTAAAGTTCAAAGCATAAGTAGCTACAAAGTCCACATTATGATCTACTGTGCCGCCCATAGGCTGAGAGATAAAGCGGGGGCCATCTTCCCACGATACTACAAATTCATCACTATAAATATTTCGAGTGCCATCGAAAGCCATAATACGGAATGTTTTTGTTACTACACTATCTTCCTTAATCGAAGCGCTATCAATTTCACCTTGCTTAAGATCAGTAAAATCTCCGGGCGTATTTCCCTCTACCTGAACTTTGACTGTTCCTTTAGGAGTGAAATTCATCGCATAGGTAACATCGAAAGATTCACCAACCAAAGCAGCACCACCTTGTGGCTGAACTGTAAAGGCAGAGGTGACATTTTCTTGATATTTGTAAGTAGCACGGGCACTGATATCATTGTCACAAATCGCCTGTACGTAAATAGTAGTATCTGTGTCACTATACCCGATATTGATATATCCACCACTCAGCTCCCAACGATCAAAAACCATGCCATCCGGTGCCGGCTTTGCCTCTAAGCGAACAGACATACCAGGATATGCAGTAGACGCAGAAGAAGTACCGTTTACCACATTAACATCTCTGTAAATAGGGACACCAGCATTAGTGCAAGCCGTCAAAGGTATTTCTGCAGGGGTGGATATCTGATAAGAGCCGTTACTGCAAGCAATTACAGTAGCACCATAGGTTTCTCCGTCTTTAAGGTACTTATAAAGATTGATACTGGTTCCATCAGTTTGCCAACTGCCAATGCTATAGACGTAATTTGGGTGATATAAAGTAATACCATAGAAATCCGCATTGTCAACAGCATCCCAAGATAACACAGTACCTTGCAATTTGAGGTTTTGCGGTGTTTCCAATTTTGTTCCTGCCGCAAATACACCTGTCGGCATTAAGCCAACCAGCATCACGAAGCACAGCAGAAGGCTGAGTATTCGCATTTTCCTTTTCGTGTTCATAAATTCGTGCTCCTTTTCGGATTTTTTTGTTGCCATACAAGGGTCATATCGCAAACTCCAGATGTATGGCATCCGGGAGGATGATGTGTACTTTTCGTTCTGCCGAAAAGCGTGTGGTTCAAAACGCCAATATCAACCACAGCCTTTCTCATTGTCCGCCGCTTTTCGCAATATCTGCTTTTCGCAATTCGGGCAATACAGCGAGTCGGGTGCTAACACCGTATCTCATTCGGGACAGCACTTGTGCTGCCGTTTGTAACGGTCAAAGAGCGTTTCGCTTGATAACTGCTCTCCGCAATCAGGACAGTTACGGAATCTTGCATTGACCATCTTACCGCATTTTGGGCAGACCTTAGTCTTTTTCATAACATTCGGGCCGTAGCCGAAGTCTTCCATATTCCTGTATGTAATTGCTCAGTTGGGCTCATATCGAATCTCCTTTCCGTAATACACAAGCGGTTTGCCGCGTAAAAATTTTCTTCAAGATATTCTTATGACAAACCGCATTTTTACCTATCGATCCCCTTATACTCCGCCTTGACAGCCTCGTAGCTTTCAAGATTTCCAATGTCGTAGCGACTGCCGGGCATTTCCATGGCGTGTACCTCGGTCTGCGTACAGAGCCAGGCAATGTAGCTTCCGGGCGCGTCCGTACCGCAACCGCTGTCTATTCCCGATTGCACCAGCTTTGCGTCGCGTGCCGTATAGTAATAGAAAGGCGGACAGCACCAATTCGTTGCGGGCGTGGGCGACTTCTCGGTCATGGAGAGCACCTTGTCGTTTCCGTCAACATCAACGACGCCGCTCTTTAAGAGCTTCTTTGTTTCAGGCTCGTAGTAGCGCATGATGCAGGAGGTATTCTTTGCCTGCGCGTACGCCATAAACTTGGTGAGCGAGAAATCAAGTACGTTGTCACCTGCAATGACAAGCATGTCGTCGTCAAGACCCAGCTTGTCAATTGCAAACTGAATATCCTTTACGGCGCCAAGGCGAGTCTCGTTTGTGCTTGTTCCGTCATCAACTACGGTGATTTTCTGAGTCTTTGTCTTTGACCAGTTCTCAAAATGGCAGGCGAATTTGTGGTTTGAGATTACCACGTATTCGTCAACAGCACCTGCCGTGTCGATGTCGTCCACAAGCCAGTCGAGAATGGTCTTGTCTCCAACCTTGAGCAGGGGCTTGGGGAAGTTTTCGGTCAAAGGATAAAGTCTTGTGGCATATCCTGCCGCCAAAATTAAGCATTTCATAGTTGCACCTCACTCACTTCAGCTTGACACCGTCTGCGCTGACGCAGATGTGTACCGAATATTTGCCTTCAAGGTGGGGGAATATTTTTAGATATTCTCTTGTGACACTTTCCTTGATGCTTTCCTCGTAAGCGGGATCAATGAGGGCCATACAGCAGCCCTTGAAGCCGGCACCCGAGAATCGTCCGCCGTAGATTCCCTCGGTCTTAGTCATGATTTCATATAGTGCTTTCAACTCGGGGGAACCCGTTTCCCAGTTGTGAATGGAGCTGTAACCGCTTTCAAATGAAAGGCGTCCGTATTCCTCAATATCTCCACGTCGCCAAGCCTCAGCACCGCGCTCAACACGGTCAAACTCTGTGTACCAGTGCTCGGCGCGCTTTCTCCAGTTTTCGGGGAGCTTGTCTTTGTACTGCTCGTAGACCTCGCGGGGAACGTCGCGCAGGTTCGTCTCCTCAAACTTGCCGTATTCCATGCCGGCATATGCCTTGAGGGCGTATGCGGCGCTTCTGCACTCGTCAACTCGCATATTAAATGCCGAGCCTGCAAGACTGCGTTCAAGACCGCTGAAGAAAATAGCGATCTTGTAGGGCTTCATATCGGGATGCTGGGGAATAAGCTCGTAGCTGTCGTCCTTTGTGTCAAGGTAGAGGAGGTGATCCTTTCTGCAATATACCTCGCAGGACTGGTCAAGCTTGCCGCAGGCAACGCCAACGTACTTGTTCTCTGCCTCCTTTGAGATGTTGATAAGTTCGGCAGGAGTCAGACTAATGCCATTCATGTCGCAAAGCGCAGACAGGAAGGTGATTATCACCGCAGCGGAGGACGAAAGTCCCCCGATGGGAAGCTCGCCCGAGATGACCGCGCAAAGACCGCGGCGCAGAGGATATCTGCGGTTTAATGCGATGGTAGCGCCGCGCAGATGGTCTGCCCAGTCGTTTTCCTTGGTTTTCGGAGTGGCCTCCACGTGCCATTGTGCCCGCTTGT
>JAFQDR010000061.1 GCA_017415945.1 Oscillospiraceae bacterium | reverse complement strand
GTGGTTGTCCTGTACGAAGTCGTAAAACAGGCCCGCTTCCTCAAATTTTTTCTTGGACCAGCTTTCCATAAAGAAGCCGCGGTGGTCACCGAATACACGGGGCTCTACGATGACGACCCCGTCCAGCTTAGTTTTGGTTATTTTCATCAATTGCACCTCTTAATAGAGATATTTCCCGTCGGCAACGTTCCGCAGATGCTTGCCGTAGGGGGATTTGCCGTAGGCTTCCGCAGCTTCCAGCAGCTGTGCCTTGGTGATCCATCCCTTGTTATATGCGATTTCCTCGGGGGCGGAAATGGTGATACCCTGCCGATTCTGGAGGATGCGGACAAAGTCAGCGGCTTCTGCCAAAGAGTCCACGGTGCCTGTGTCCAGCCATGCAAAGCCGCGGCCAAGGGTGATGACGTTTAGCTTGCCTTCTTCCAAATAAATGCGGTTCAGATCGGTGATCTCCAGCTCGCCACGCTTGGAGGGCTTCAGGCCCTTGGCACGCTCCACCACCTTGCGGTCATAGAAGTACAGACCTGTGACGGCGTAATTGGATTTGGGATTTGCGGGCTTTTCCTCAATGGAAACCGCCTTGCCGTCGGCACCAAACTCCACAACGCCGAAGCGCTCGGGGTCTTCCACATAGTAGCCGAAAACGGTGGCACCCTCCTCACGGGCGGCAGCTTCCTTCAAATGCTTGCCGAGGCCCGCACCATAGAAGATGTTGTCCCCCAAAATCATGGCGGCGGTATCGTTGCCGATAAATTCCTCACCCAGAATGAAGGCCTGCGCCAGACCGTCGGGGGAGGGCTGTACCTTATAGGACAGCTGCAGACCGAACTGGCTGCCGTCACCCAGCAGACGTTCAAAGTTGGGCAGGTCTGTGGGGGTGGAAATAATGAGAATTTCCCGAATCCCCGCCAGCATCAAGGTGGACAGGGGGTAGAAAACCATAGGCTTGTCGTAAATGGGCAAAAGCTGCTTGGATGTGACTTTGGTCAGAGGGTACAGGCGTGTGCCGCTGCCCCCTGCAAGAATGATACCTTTCAAGTTGCTTCCTCCTTTATGTTCATGGGGTCAGCTGTCCATGAGTATGCACAGCGTTTCCAGTCGTTTGCGATTGAGCTCTGCCATGTCCAAGGGGACGTGGTCTTGCTTTTGATAGCCGATCAGCGCCTTGGCAAAGGCTTCGGGAGTTTTGTCCGTAACTGTGGCGTAGGCACTCACGTCCACTCGCTCGTCGCTGACGGGAATGGTGGTAATGATGTCCTTGCCCAAAATCATGGCCTCGAAATATACCACGGGGAAGCCCTCATAATCCGAGGACAGCACCAGACAGTCGGCGGCCTTGAGATAGGGATACGGGTTGGTTTGGGCACCTACCATGGTAACGGCATTTGCTAAGTCGTATTCGGCGATCAAGTCCTCGCACAGCTTGCGGTCAGGGCCGTCCCCGACCATCAGCAGGCGGATATCAGTGCGTTCCTTCCGTGCTGTGGCGAAGGCCATCAGCAGGCGGCTCATGCGCTTGTGGGGCTCATCCAGTCGTCCCACGAATACAAACAGAGTCTCGTTTGGGCGCTTGATTACGGGGCAAGGCTCCGCGGCACGGCTGCGGACGGACTCCCATTCCACAAGGTTGTTGATCACTTGGCACTTTTCCGTGTATTGGGGCAGACGCCGGGTGAAGCCGTCCCTGCTTTCGTTGGACACGAACAGCACATGGCGGAATTGATCCGTGCGCAGCTCGGCGAAAAAGTCAGCAAATTCCTTGGGATCGGGGTAAATAGTGGTGTAGTCATTATGAACGTACAGGCAGCTGTTCGGGGAGGCGTACTGTGCCAGTCGGCTGCCGATGACGGAGTAGGTGCAGTAGGAGCAGGAGAAGTCGTATTTGTTCCCATGCTTCCGCTTCCACAGCATCCGCTTGGTGAAGTTAATGAGCTTCCGCAGGGGGACAAAGCCGCAGCTGCTGAGGCGATATTCGCTGACGGTGATGTGGCTGCCCAGCTGCTCTAACAGAGGACCGTGCTTTTCCTCCAGTACCAGCTCCACTGCGTATCGTTGGGGATCCAAACTGTTCAGCAGATTCAGCAGGGACTTTTCCAGTCCGCCGATCTCCATATGCTTGGCGAAGAAAATGAGTTTTTTCATGGAATCACCGGTTAATGCTCACGGATATAGTCCAGCAGCGTGGGGTTCAGCTGCCGCCACTTCTCCGCAAAATATCTCTGTTTTTCGGTAATGCGCTTCATGTGGGCTTCGCTGCCTGCCTTGGTGGTTTGGTGGGGCAGGTGCATGACCCCCAGACAGGGGCTGTAATAGCACTCTCGTCCCGCGTGACGGATCTTTAGGGTCAGATCCGTGTCCTCATAGCAGGTGGGGTCGTAGTATTCGTCAAAGCCGTCGATTTCGGCAAACAGTGCCTTGGACATGAGGAAGCCGCAGGTTGCCAGATAGCCCAAGTCACTGCGGTACAGTGCGGAGGGGGGCATACTGCGGTAGGCGTAGTTGTCGGCGATCATGTAGCCTGCGGCGTAGCGGTCAAACCAGCCGCCGTTCCATGCCACGGCACCGAAGTTTTCTGCTGTGTCGCAGATGTAGAGATAGCTGTCCAGCCAGTGGGCGTCGGTGGCCCATTGGTCGCTGTCCAGAAACAGGATGTATTCTCCTTTGGAGACCTTCACACCCAAGTTTCTGCCGCTGGAGCAGCCGTTTTTGCGGTTGCGCACCAAGGTGATGCGGCTGCCGTATTTCTCGGTCAGCTGCTCGTAGGAGCCATCGGTGCTTTGATTGTCCACGACGACGATTTCATAGCCGTAACGAGTGTTCCACCCTAAGAGGGAATCCACACACTTGTCGATGATGCCCTTGTTGTTGTAGTTCAGCACCACCACAGACAGCCTGCCGAAATATTTGCGGGCAAGCAAATCGTCTCCCTTGGGAGCGGGATGCTTTGCGTAGGGGGCAAAGATGGGATTTCGGGACAGCAGCACCACAGGGGCATCCGCGGGGATGTCCGATGCCTGCAGTGCGGTGACGGGGATGTGGCTTGCGCAGGGGGGCGGGGTGTAGTCCTGTTCCGATGCAGCTGCATACACATACTGCACTGCGTATCCCCCGATGTTCAGGGCCTCTGCTGCGGCATAGCCTGTTTCATCGGCATAGCAGGGGTAATCAGCCAATACCCACACCGCACGGCTCTGCTTCATGGTGCAGGCAGCTTGATCGGCCTTGGTGAGCAGATAGCTGCGGTAATCGGGCCATTCTACGGGGGAGAGGCCTGCTGCGCGGTTTTGCAGCTCCGCTTCCTTGTACGCGGCAACGGACACGGTACCGAGACCCATGGGGCTTGCGGTGCGGCGGTTCACACGGGAGATCACACGGTGATGCAGCCAGTGAACGGTCTCAGGCAGGGTGTGGTATTTGGAATATGTACGGATCGTATTGATGATCTGAGGGATGTTTCCCAAGATAAATTCCTCCAAATGCGTAATGCATGAACGTAATGTGTGCTTCGCGGATTGGATTCGACCTCTTCCACCGCAAGCGGTCCCCCTTCCCCTACAAGGGGAAGGCACTCTCTTAATCGGTACTGCTTAACTATGCCCCACATTGTTCGAATGTGGGGGGATTATTCCCCTTGTTCCAGCATATCGATCATGGCACGGGCCTTCATAAACCAGTCATTGCTGCGGGCATCTCTGTCCAGCTGTGCCATGTATTCGGGGTCATTTTGCAGGGTCATTGCTTTGTCCAGCAGAGTAATAAATTCTTCGTGGGTTTTGCCGATGAGTACACTGTCGTACTTGCGGCATTCGTTCATGTCGGTGGTGACGATGGGCTTGTGCATGACCATGTACTCAAAGACCTTCACCGGACTTGTGGAGCGGGTGATGTCGTTGACCAAAAAGGGAATGGTCAGCACATCACAGGCACGGGCGTAGTATTTCAAAACGTCGTAGCTGCGGGGACCCAAGAAATATACATTTTTTGCGCCCTTCAGTCGGTCATCGAAGGATTCGTCGTACTTCATGCCGAACAGTACCACGGCGTATTTGCCTGTGGCGGCGACTTTGCGTACCAGCTCATAGTCAAACCACTTGGCCAGTGCGCCGTAATAGCAGACAATGGGCTTGCCCAGATTCAGCACCTGCTGAAACTCTCGGTCAAACACAAAGCCTTCCTCATAGCTTTGGAAGTGGGCATAGTCCACACCGTTGGTGGAAAAGGCCATGTTTTCCGTGCCCCGTCGGGCGATGACATCCTCCCGCAGCAGATCGGCGGTGACCACCACAAAGGTGTCCTTGTGGGTCATGGCATAGTCGTATTTGTCGGAGATGGCCTTGGGCAGCATGGAGGTGCCGCTGAGCTCGGGGGAGATGTGGTCGATGTATTCGTAAATGAAGCGGAAGCCTCTGTCCAGATAGCTCTGCACATCTGCCATGGAGAGTGTCCAGTCTGTGGAATACAGCTGGAGGTACTTGGGCTTGGTGACCTTGTCCAGCTCCTCCATGAGCATTTTGCGGAAAAATACGTTGGACAGGTTCACCAGATACAGCTTGTCCTCATGCTTGTCGATGGTTTTGACGGCATCGGTCATGGTAGTGACCTCGTACAGCACCAGACAGCCCTGCTTTGCCAGACTGCGGGCAATGTGCTGAGGCCGCTGAAACAGGGGGACATTGTAGCCGAAGCCGGAACGCCACAGGATGATGCGATCATAGTCCACCGACAGCATTTCACGGACGGCTTGTCTGAGGTGAGCCCCACGGAGCAGCGGGAGGGGATTATAGCGGCTCAGCCAATTTGCGGAAATATAAGACAGCACCTTCTTCACGAAGCCGAGGATGCCGTATTTTTTGTAGACGTTTGCCAGCTTGCTGAGCTTTTCTCTCATAGTGTATAGTCCTTCAAGGTGTAATTTAAGTGGGCAGCCCCAGATAGCGCATGTACGCGTTGAGGATGCGGTTGGTTTCTCCCACGGCAACCACACGGCCGTGGTCCAGCCATACCACCCGATTGCACAGGCGGCGAATGGATTCGATGGAATGGGAAACGTACATGACTGTGGTGCCGCCGTTGATCATGCTCATCATCTTCTTTTCGCTCTTGGTCTGGAAGGCGGGGTCGCCTACGGACAAGATCTCGTCAACGATGAGGATCTCGGGGTCGGTGATGGTGGCAACGGAGAAGGCCAGTCGGGCCATCATACCGCTGGAGAAGTTTTTGATGGGAACGTCCATGAAGTTGTGGAGCTCGGAGAAGTTCACGATGTCTTCGTACCGCTCCTTCAAAAACTCCTTGGAATAGCCCATAATGGCACCGTTCAGAAAAATGTTCTCCGCAGCGGTGAGCTCGGTATCAAAGCCCGCACCCAGCTCGATCATGGGGCAGATGTTGCCATTGGTAATGACACTGCCCTTGGTGGGCTCGTATACACCGCACACGGCCTTCAGCAGTGTGGACTTGCCTGCGCCGTTGGTGCCCACAAGACCCACAACCTCACCACGGTGCACATCGAAGCTTACGTCGTTCAGTGCCCAGAAGTTATTGCGGGCATCGTGCATTTTGCGCTCGTTGCGCTTGGCGGGGTTGAACAGCTCCACAAAGGCCTGCTTCATGGAAAATCCTTTTTCAATGCCCAGATTGAACCGCATGGATACATCTTGGACAGAAATCATAATATCGCTCATAGAGTTACTCCGAAATCAAATGTGGTAAATAAATTCGTTCTGATACTTCTTGAACACGAAGCCGCCTATGCCCAGCATCACAATGCCGAACAGCAGGCACAGTCCAAACTGCAGGGCAGAGGGAGTCTGATGGTACAGCAGGATCGTACGGGCGAAGTCGATGATGTGGTACAGAGGGTTCAGCTTCAGAACCGCCAGAATGGTGGGACTGCCGATGATGGTGGGGTGCCAGAAGATGGGAGTCATGTAGCTGAGGATCTGCAGGATGATGGAGTAGATGTAGAACATATCCCGCAGGTACACGGAAACAGTGGCCAGCAGCAGACCCGCGCCTAAGGTGAACAGGAACAGACAACCGAAATCATACAGCAGGAAAATGTGCTGCCAGCAGACCCCTGTGTCCGTTATGAACAGCACGATATACAAGGGGATCAGGCTCAGTGCGAAGTTGATGCCCACAAACATACATTTGGTCAGAGGGAAAATATATTTTGGCACATAGACCTTGTTGATGAGCCCCGCGTTTGCCACGATGGTGCTCATGCACAGGTTGGATGCTTCGGAAAAGTAGTTGAAGAACAGCATCCCCGACAGCAGATAGGCGGGGTAGCTGACCCCGGGGGCGCTGAAACGGAAGAAGCTGGAGAACACGATGTACATAACCACCGTCATCAAAACGGGGTGCAGCAGGCTCCACGCCATGCCCAGCACACTGCGCTTGTATTTGACCTTAAAGTCACGAACCACCAGCTGTTCAATGAGAAATTTATATTTAGCTAATTTGCGGATCATTTGCATAAGAACCTCCACTGTGGCAAAATAAACACAATACACCACAGTAATATTATAAGACATAGTATAGCATAGAGTGTGGTGGATTTCTACATATTTTTATTATAATGTGTATTATGTCCCTTTTGACAAAATGTGAAACAAATAGGCTGCGGGCTCTTGTTGTGGTTTCACGATGGATAAGACGTTTATTTGATATTTACAAAATAAGCCTTGACTTTTTGTGAATTTGATACTATTTTATTACCATTTACAGAGAAAGGAGTCCTTGCGATGAGCAGAACGGAAGCGGTTGCCCAATATCAGCGGGCACTGAAGCAGGGCAGAAAGCAATATAAGCAGGCTGTGGCAAAGGGAAACTACCCCTACTTGCAGGTTTTGGATGAAATTCTGGATGATGCAATGGTGGCTGCCCGCATGAATCTGGGTTTGCTGGAAATTCCCACGGAGCAGATCGTGGGCACCAAGTCTATGGGCAGACGAGATGCATTTTCTCCTGATTTCTTTCCTCTGCTTTCCGAGGAATCGGAGTTTGCCGCCAAATGGATCGATTTGTGCCGCTCCCATCTCAGTGATGAGGGCATCCGCGATCCCATCAAATGCTTTGAGTATCTGGGGCGCTTTTATGTGCTGGAGGGGAATAAGCGGGTCAGTGTACTGAAAAGCTACGGAGCTGCCACCATCCCCGCCTATGTGACCCGCCTTGTGCCCGTATGGTCGGAAGCACGGGAGGTGCGGCTGTACTATGAGTTCCTTGGTGCCTATCAGCGTACGGGCCTGTACCAAATCAGCTTCACACGCTTCGGCAGCTTCCCCAAATTGCAGGCGGCCCTGGGGCATGAAGCGGATGAGACCTGGTCCGAGGAGGATCGCCGCCGTTTCCTGTCGGGCTACACCTATTTTTGCAAGGCCTTTACCGCTTTGGGCGGGGAGGAACTGGGGATCACACCTGCGGATGCCATGCTGGTATGGCTGAAGGTCTACCCCTATGAGCAGCTGAAAATCAAAAGCCTCTCGGAGTTGACCCGCAGCCTCAGCAGCGTATGGTCGGATATTCGGATGCTGCGGGAGTCGAAGCCTATTGCCGTCAGCACCGCACCTATGACGGCTACGGAAAAGGGTTTGTTCCGTACCTTAAAAGAGGCGGTGTTCCGCAACCGACTGGATGTTGCCCTTGTTAATGAGCGGGCTCCCAGAGCGGGAAGCTGGACGGAGGGGCACATCCGTGGGATCCGTTCCATGGAGCAAAGCCTTGGGGAGCGAGTGTCCGTGCGCATTTATAACAATGCAGGCAGCGGAACCATCGCCATGGAGACTATGGAGCGGGCAGTGTCCGAGGGGGCGCAGGTCATCTTTGCCACTTCGCCCACCCTCATCGATGCCTGCCGCAAGGTCGCCGCACGGTATCCCCATGTGCGGGTGATGAACTGCAGTGTCTCCATGCCTTACAGCGGGGTGCGCACCTACTACGGACGTATGTATGAGGCGAAGTTTATTGCAGGTGCCATTGCGGCCGCAATGTCTCCCACAGACGAACTTGGTTATGTGGCCAATTATCCGATTTTCGGGACTCCCGCGGCCATCAATGCATTTGCCTTGGGGGCGCGGATGGTCAATCCCCGTGCACGGGTACAGGTGGAATGGTCCTGCGTGGAGGGAAATCCCGTGGAAGCGCTGACCGATCGAGGCGTGGAATATATCTCTACTTTGGATATTCCCACGGCGAAGGCCATCCAAGGAAAGCGCGGTGTGTGCCATGTGGCACCCGACGGTGAGGTGGTTTTGCTGGCGGCACCCTACTGGGATTGGGGCACCTTTTATACGAAGCTGGTGGAGAGTATTCTGGACGGCAGCTTTGAACTGTCCGCCGCAGCAAAGCAAAATCCCCGCGCCATGAATTACTGGTGGGGGATGTCCGGTGGTGTCATCGGTATGAAGCTGGGTGATGAGCTGCCCGGCGGCGTTCGAAGCCTTGCCCGCATTTTCAAACGAGGCATTGTGGACGGCAGCATCCTGCCTTTCAGCGGTGAGATCCGCAGTCAGGACGGAACACTGCGCTGCAAGGCAGAGGAACATCTGAGCTCCGAGGAAATTTTGAATATGGACTGGCTGTGCGACAGTGTCATTGGGGAAATTCCCGCATTTGACCGCATTCTGCCCGAAGCACGGGAGATCGTGCGGATGCAGGGCATTTACCGCGACAGCATTCCTCCCCGGGTGGAAGGGGTGCTGCTGTGAAGATCCTG
>JAFQDR010000060.1 GCA_017415945.1 Oscillospiraceae bacterium | reverse complement strand
GAGAAGCCCCCGCTTACGCGATGGGCAAGCAGGTCTGCCGCGCGCATAATTTGTCCGCATTCTGCGAACAAATCCCACACTTGCAGCCCTATTTGTATTTTTCGCTTCGTACATGCCGGCGCGAAAAATAGATTTGACTTTGTTTCGTCCTTATGGACGAAATTCTGCGAAGCATTTTTTGACAGTCTGAGCAGGTTTTCGAAGAAAAGCTGCTCTCCCGCTACTCCGACCACGTCGTCGCGGACTTTGTATCGTTCGCGACGACTTTTTATATTTCACTTTTGAAGCCTCATTCCTTATACTGAATCAGCTCTGCATCAAGCTTGACCACAATAAATGGATTCAGTTTAAAAGGGATACGGCTTTGCATGCCAATCACCGAAACCTGCTCCAATTCCAAAACAGAATACCCCTCCTGCCGTATAATACGGTAATAATATTCTCTGTAATCCCCATATTCCACAAATTTTATAATTTTTGTTGCTTCATCAATTTCACAAACCAGTTCATCCGCAGCGTTTCTCATACACAGTGACCGTATAATCCGTTCTTTGTCCAACTTGGTCTGATACACAAACTTACGCATGAATGAATCATGATTGATAACCTCACCTGTGGCTTGCTTATATGCTTTGTAAGTAGGCTGATTGTGCCCCCAAATTATGATAAGCAAAAACACAACAAAAAAAATAATAGAGATCAGCAAACCGTAATTATGCATAATCCTCCCTCTTCATTTCATCTTCTCTGCCATGACTTCTGCCCACAGCTGCCATTGATTTTGATTGGCTCCATCATCCAGCAACACCGTGGCGCAGGCAACACGATTGCCTTCCCGCATCAGCACGGTGATTCCCGCAGAGTAGTTAAAAACCCGAATGCTGTCCACATCCAAATCGGGCACTTCATATTCCGTAGGCTTCCCGCGGAAGAGACGTGTTGCATCGAAGAGACAGCAGTCTCTTTCTACGCCTTTTGCAAACCACTCGGAACATGTATCGTAATATTCAACGATGAGAATACAGAAATACTTTTCCCCCTCCGCTGTGGTCACATAAGCACTTTCCTTCCATTTAGTATAGCTTGCGGCGGACGTATCCACTGTTTCATATTGCCCGTAGTATCCCAGGCTTTCTCCCTTTTTGATACTCTTGGCATTGGGAAAGACATCCGCAACCGTGGCAAAGGGCGGTTCCCCGGGGTATTCATCGATGGAAAGCGAATCCTTCGACTGTATATATCCATTCACAAATCCCACCGCTAAACCGCTCACCGCCAGCAAGAACGCCAAACGCTTACCGTATTGTCCCAAGCGTTTTTTCTTCCAATCTACCCGATGATTCAGCGTATCCCCTGCCATCAGCCTTTTTTCATATCGACGGAACCACACCATTCTGACAAGAGGCTTAAACACGGCAGCCAGCAGCAAACCGTATCCACAGAAAGCAGCCAAGGCTCCCAATAAGGCCGTAATCAGAAACACTCGTCCGAAAGCACTGTTGAGCACCAGCAGCCACAGAAGCACTGTTACGATCGCCCCAAAGAAAGAGCTGCGCTGCTTCTTTTTCAAAAGATAGATGGTAAACGCATGGGTCTCGCTTTCCGTATTCAGTTCGGGCGCACCACAGCAAAGGGAGCGGTAAATGCGGAAATCCCCCAGTTGCAGCAAATACTCCCAGCCCATATCTCTATAAAGCTCCAGTTCCTCGGAGGACAGTCCGTCACCGCTATCCATGAAGCGTGCCTTACGTTTTTGTGCCACATCCAAGCGGTAGGTCACCTTTTGAGGCTGTCTGCGTTCAAAGGTAAATAATACATTGCAAAAAATGCCTTCCTTTACAAGAAACAGACCTTCGGCAGCCAAATCCTCCAGCCAGCTTTGCATAGCCTCCACATCACAGGGATTGCACGGGCACAGCCTATACACATATCCATTCTTCGACATTACAGCAATCCTCCCTTCATACGCTCGGCATCTTCGATGCATTGACGCAATCGAGTTAATTCTTCCTCGTAAGCCATTCTCCCCTTTTGTGTAATTCGATAGGTACGCTTTCGCCCCTCCACGGAAATTTCCTCAATATATCGTTCTTTTTCGAATTTGCCAAGAATCGTATACAATGTAGCAGGCCCGAGCCGTAGCCGTCCTTCTGTACAGCGATCAACAGTGCTTGCAATATCAATGCCGCACAAGGGTTCCTTGCTCAACGCCATGAGCACATAAAACATAGATGGTGTCAAATTGTCCATCGCAGCTTTTGGCATAGACTCACCTCCTTGCAATATCGTTAATTGATATCATCTAATGATATTATAAAACAGCCTTCCCCCACTGTCAATAGATGTGCAAAAACGCCGACTTGCAAATCCAAGTCGGCGTTTTCATCGTATTTAAAACAATTTCAGCCAGTTGTTCCAGAACAGCTTCTCCAAAAGCTTGCGTTCATAGCCGCACCCTTCCAAATACTGCCACAGCATGGGAATATCCTGCACACCGTTGATGCCCTCCACGGTACTGTCGCAGCCGTCGAAATCAGCCCCCAGAGCAATGCAGTTCTCTCCGCCCAGCTCCAGAAACCGATCCAGATGTCTGCGGAACGTATCCATGGTGGCAGGCTGTCCAACAAATCCCGTGTAGAAGTTCAATCCAACCACACCGTTCTTTTGGCATACCGCACGGAACTGGTCATCGGTCAAGCCGCGGCTGTGGTCATAGACACTGCGGGCATTGGAATGGGATGCCACAATGGGCATATCCGTCAGCTCTGCCAAATCCCAGAAGCCTCGCTCCGACAAATGGGACACATCCATCAGGATCCCCGCAGCTTCCGCATTCCGTACAAAAGCACGCCCCACATGGGACAAGCCTCTGTGGCTGTCCTCACAGTGGGAGCCGCTGAGGATATTGGCACGGTTCCAAGTGGGGTTGATAAGCTTCACGCCCCAGCTATGGGCGATCTCGATTTTATCGGGGTCGCAGTCCAAAAGGT
>JAFQDR010000059.1 GCA_017415945.1 Oscillospiraceae bacterium | reverse complement strand
GTCAACCTTGTAGTCGATCATGTCGGGCAGCTCTACGGGTTCCATCATCTGTGCGATGATGCCGTCTGCGCAAATGAGAACGGGCATACGCCACTTTTCCGCCAGTGGGAATGCCTGACCGATGCAGTCAATTGTCTCCTGCACAGAGGAAGGCGCGAAGGTGATCACGTTGTAGTCCCCGTGACCGCCGCCCTTTACTGCTTGGAAGTAGTCCCCCTGACCCGCCTGAATGGAGCCGATGCCCGGGCCCCCGCGCATAACGTTGACGATGAGGCAAGGCAGTTCCGCGGCACACAGGGAGGAAATACCTTCCTGCTTTAGGGAGATGCCGGGGCTGGAGGAGGAGGTCATGGCGCGGACACCGGTGGCAGCTGCGCCGTAGACCATGTTCACAGCAGCAATTTCGCTTTCCGCCTGCAGGAAGCAGCCCTGTACCTCTTCCTCAAACATACGTTCGGAGAAGTATTCGGGGATCTCGGTCTGGGGGGTAATGGGGTAGCCGAAGAAATAGCGGCAACCGTTTCGGATGGCAGCTTCCGCAATGGCTTCGCTGCCCTTCATAAGCTTTTTCGCCATATCAGTCCCTCCTTATTCCTTCACGATGGTGATGACCGTATCGGGACAGGTGCGGAAACAGGCACCGCAAGCCACACAGGCCTCCTCATCGGTGATCATCACGGGGTGATAGCCTTTTTCGTTGAGCTTATCGGGAGAAAGCTGCAGCAACTTTTTCGGACAAGCCCTCACGCAGAGCTCGCAGCCTTTGCAGAGCTCATCCCTGACAGTGAATTTGACCATGTTTCTACCTCATTTCTTCATAAGACATTTAGGTTGATCCATCATATAGTATATTAAATTATTATGCCATTGTGGGGACGAATGCACTCGTAGGGCAGCCCCTTGCTTCCGCCGCAAAATATTCCGCACCGTAGGAACCTTCGCCCTCAACGGACCGCAGTCAACAACGCAGCTATTACCATCCGACTCGTAGGGAGCGTCGTCCCCGACGCTCCGTTTCTTCCGCAGCCAAACACTCTGCGCTTTCCCGTCCATAGGCATTGTCCAACTGTGTCACGGAGCGTCGAGGACGACGCTCCCTACGATGGAGTAAGTCCGCAGATGCAGCAGCGATTGCACCATCCGTCAGACTCCCTTTTTGGTTAGGGTTTCCCAGTCTCGGTGCATTCGTTTATTTAAATAGAGGGGTTCGCCTACGAACTTGGGGTCGTGGTCGGTTTGCAGGAAGGCATCCAGCACCTCTCTTGTGCCGCTTGTATGCACCACAGGCAGCCCCGTTTCCTCGGCAGCTTTGCGGATGATTTCGTAGCCCGATTCCAAATCCGCTGCTGTGGTCTCGTAGGACATATTGGTGTTGTTAATGAGCCCCGTGCAGCTCCATCTGGCCTTGCGCTCCATGTCCCGCATCAAGCGAATGAGCTTTTGGGGCGTGCCTGCCATGGGGCGGTTGGTGTTGATGACGTTGTACAGCCGAATGTCCGCGCCGTCCCGCTGTGCCTGCAGCAGCTTGGGCTTATACTGCCCCAGTGCCGCCGCACCTGCATCGCCCCCCAAATCGATGATCACACGCTCCCAATCCATAGCAAAGGCCGCGGCGATCTCCGCAGGCACCGTCAGCATTTCCACATGTGAGCTTGCAAAGTTGGGGGTGATGAGACGGATCCCCGCCTCTTCGAACAGGGACTTGCGGTCGCTGAGACGGAAATAGGTGTTGACCATGTCCAAATCGATCAGCAGGGTCTTAGCGGGATTGGAAGATGCCAGCGCAAACTCCATAGCCAGTTCCGTCTTTCCGCTGCCGTAATTGCCCATCAAAATGATAAACTGCTTCATGGTTTCCCCTTCCGTTGTTGCTTTCTTACTTATATTTTATGTGTTCTCCACTTAGGTGTCAAATAATTTTGAACATATTTTATAATTTACACCTATAATTTTGAAATATTTTTGGAATTATCTTACATCTGCCTTAAATATTTCAATTGCATTTTTCTTTCATGTTTATGTTTCGGAGCACAATTATACCGTTATCGCCGTTTTTTGTTCCCAATGCAATGCAGGTTTTGAATTTTTCAGATATTTTTACACCAAATTTAATGAGTTAAATCGGAATTTGATTTGAAAACTATTTGGTGTTTCCCGAAATTTTTGATTGTTCCCTTATTTTACTCCACCCAGCAGAGATTATTTGCCGAAAAAAGAGACCGAACAAAGTCGGTCTCTTTGCTTTATGCAAAATGGTGCAGGATCATCCCAAAGGCCATGCACAGCCCCGGGTAAATTCCCTTGACATCCAAATACTCCTCACGGGTGTGGCAGCCGTCTCCGTCGCAGCAGCCCACGCAAACAGAGGGAATCCCCATAGACAGGGGGATATTGCAGTCCGTGGAGCCTGTCTTGAACCGCATGGGTCTGCCCAAGGTCTCCATGGCGATTTCGTTGGCCCGCTGCTTCATGGCAGCCTGCACCCCAAGGTCGATCTCTCCGCCGCAGGGGCGGTTGCCCACCTGGGTTACGGAAATGCACACACCCTTGGCACGGTGAGCGGCAACGATCTCCTCAAATTTCTGCTGCATATATGCCAAGCCCCGTTGGTCGTCGCTGCGGAATTCATACAGCATCTCCGCTGTCTGGGCGATGGTGTTCACCGAGGTGCCCCCCTCTACGGTTCCCACATTGTATGTGGTTTTCCCATAGTCGGGCACCTCAACGGTATACAGCTCCGTGATCAGGGCCGCCAGCTTAGCAATGGCATTGTCTCTGCCGAAGTCAGAGAAGGAGTGTCCCCCCTCCGTCTCCACCGCTACACAATAGCGCACAGAGCCCACTGCACGGTCTACGCCCTGTCCGTTTTTATCATCGAAGGTCACGAACTCCTTGATGCGGTGCCCGTAATCGGCCATGATTTGACGACAGCCCTTGAGGTTCCCCAGACCTTCCTCGGCGGAATTCACCACCATGAGCACCCCGCAGTCCTTGGGCATCACCCCATGCGCAGCAATATACTTGCCAGCCATGAGCATCGCCACCACATTGGCAGTATCGTCACAGACCCCGGGACAGCGAATGAGATTTCCGTCCACTGTCAAAGGCAGTGCCTCGGTATCGGGGAACACCACATCGCTGTGGGCCATGAACACTGCAAGAGCATTGTCAGCGGTACAGCCCACGGGCCAGACCACATTCAGCGCCTCGTCAATATATACTCCCTGTGCCCCCTGTGCTTCCAGCCACTGCTTACAGAATTCCGCCCGCAACTCCTCATGGTGGGAGGGCGCGGGAATCACCGCCAGCTCCATGAGCAGATCCAGTGCTTCCTGTTCATGGGCTTTGATGTATTGCAAAATATCTTGAGTCAGCTTCATAACAACACTCCCCATTCGCTTTTTCTTCAGTCTACCACGATTGGAGAAAAAATAAAAGACAGGGCCGAGAAACTCGGCCCCATTCATCACTATTTCCGCTGCACCCAGCCTCTCCCTTTGGGAGAGGTGCCCCAAGGGGGCGGAGAGGGTTATTTGATCAGATAGCTTGCGATGTATTCCGTATCCGGGCTTGCAGGCACATCCGAATCCAAAATCACAAATTCCGTCTCAATGCCCAATTCCTTGGACACCAGGTCAAAGTGGCACAGGGCGATACCCAAGTCGATCTTCTGCATCTCCGCCACAGGAAGTCCCTTTACCTTCTTCACATAGAAGTGCGCCCCATCCTCGGTAACAACCACACGCCAGGGCTGTTTATTCACAGCGGAAGGGCCCAGACGCACCGCCTCCAGAGGCTGCTCCAATCTCCCCGCACGTTCGCGAGTCAGGGGCTTGGCAAAGCTGCCATCGAAAAAGAGTGCTTCAAATGCATTGCGGCTATCCGCCTTGGTGCCCTTGCGCATCATGGTCTCCCGCAGAGACATCTTATCGGCAGCATAGCCCAGAGGGGTCACGCAGGGCATCAGCTCCCCGTCTAAAATCCCCATAGCCCGTTCAAAGCTGCCGCGATTCATGGTACCGCCGATCCACGTGGTGCCCAGCCCCAAGGACTGCGCATACAGCACCAGAGTCTCGAAGGAATAGCCGAAGGCCTCGGCACAGTGGGGGCAAGCCTCCACCCCGCCGCCAATATACCAGTCTCCGCCGCTGATGACGGGAGCGGACAGACCGTGCTCCTTGGCGTTCAGCAGCTTAAACCACACAGGCACCCCATAGGGATTGGTAATGCCGTCTGCATAAGTCATCAGATTTTCCAGCACCTCAGCGGGAATATCCTTGGAAGCAAAGGTGCGCACACTGCGTCTGCTGCGAATCAAGTCCATAATCTGTTTCATAGAGCCCCCAAATACATTTGATGCAATTGAACACAGTATAACACAACAGCGGAAAAAAGAAAAGAGCAGCCCTCAACGGTGCTGCTCAGATATTTTATTCCACATCAAACAACTCCCGCAGCATACGGGCATATTCATCTTCATAATCATATTGCTCTATGAGATACTCTATTTTTTCTTCGCCTTCAACAGTAATCGAATCGGGCGAGAAACGTCCCTTGATCGCTGTTATCGTTTCCAAAGCAACAATATGTCGGTTGGGATCCCGTATGTCAAAATCTGTCAGACAAAACCGCACTGCTTTCCCGTCTTCCACACCAATGGCCATGGATAGATCCCAAAAGCTTGTGCCTTTTCCGCCCGAATGATAGTGCGCAGAGATTTCAAGCTCCGCAAAATCATCGGGGGTATACACGTACTTCACCCCTTCGGAAGAGATTCGAAATACGGTAACACTGTGATCATCTCGCAGGCAAGCTCCATAGATTCCACTATAAATAATCAGCACGCAAAAACATAGGAGCCCGATCCCGACCATGATCATGTGCTCTCTCCTCTTTTTACGGCTTTGATAGGTTTCCGGCTTCAGCTTTTTCTTTTCGGGGTAGTCCCCAAATATGGGAAACAGATCCTTTTTCCAAGGAAAGGCTCCGTATGTAACTTGGGCATTTCCGAAAATCGGCTGCTTTTTGGAAACCATGCGGCAAAGAAACCACAAAGACCCGAACCACCAAAGAAGCACAACAATCATCACAAATAGAAATCCATCCCCGCTTCTCACCAAAATCGTGGGATCCGCAAGCATATCAAATACCACATAATACAGTTTCAATACGCCAAAGCCCACAGCCACAGCAAGGGGAAAGCTCACCAGATAGATCATCCAATCAAGCAGGGACAAAGGGGGCTTTCGTACGCCGATTTTGGTTTTGCTTCTCATTTTGCCTTTTGATTTGCTCATATCCTCACCTGCCTTTGGTTGTATTATAGCATAGGCCATTATGAATTGATATAAAAAACTGCCGTTCCTACCGGAACGACAGTTTTTGGCGCAGAAGGGGGGATTGCGGACTCGCCAACTCCATATCGCTTTTCGCCCAAGCGTGAGCGAAGAGCGCTCATTGCGTTGCTCGTCCTTTTCGCTGCAAACCCACTTCGTTGGACTTTGCAGCGAGTAATTTCGGGTTCAATTCCCACGATCCAAAAAGAAAAGCACACCCGATGGGTGTGCTTTTCTTTTTGGCGCAGAAGGGGGGATTTGAACCCCCGCGCGGCTCATCACCGCCTACTCCCTTAGCAGGGGAGCCCCTTCGGCCTCTTGGGTACTTCTGCAAGCCGAATCAACGTATATTCAATTGATTGCCCGAATACTATATCACAGGAAACCGAGGCTGTCAAGGAAAACTTCCCGACTTTTTCCGACTTTTGCAAAATCCTTGGGATTTCCCCTGTGTTTGCTCTTGCACAGCGGGATTATGCATGATATAATATGATTAACATTTTATACGGAGAAATACCCAAGAGGCTGAAGGGGTCGGTCTTGAAAACCGAGAGGCGGCTAACTACCGTGCGGGGGTTCAACTCCCTCTTTCTCCGCCAGATAGCAGTGCCATCCATAAGGGGGGCATTTCTATTTGGATTGTGGGATTTGAACCCGAGCGGTAGTGAATGAAGTGCCGGTGGCACTTCAGAGCCGCGAGGCGGCCTGCGCCGCAGCGCAGGTCAAATCCCTCTTTCTCCGCCAAATAAGAACCATATTAGGATACGATACTGTGTCCCAATATGGTTCTTTTTTATTGATTTTATGGATATTTTGAAATACAATATTCATACAGACTGACTGATCGATAAACTTGAATTTTGTGAACAGAATACACAGGACATAATTTGTCTACCTCAAAACCACGGCATTT
>JAFQDR010000011.1 GCA_017415945.1 Oscillospiraceae bacterium | reverse complement strand
TCGGTAGTGGTCGGTCTAACAAAATCGGACAGGAACAGCACATATTCTCCGTTTACTTGACCATCGGTGACAATCTCATAATTGGGATATGAAGTTATCTTTCTGATTGCTTCAACACATTCACACAAAGGGTGTTCATCAAATACAATAGACACGAGAGGTGTCCCCTGGATTTCATATCGAATGCGATAGGTCGTCGGCACCGACGAATCCTCCACAACACCTTTCAGCCCAACACGTTCCAGATGCTCCGCAAGTGCTTTCCGCGCCGAAACCATGGTGTAGGGCTTTACGGAAACATCGGATGCAACGGAGCCCGGGTGGTTTCGCCAATAGTACAGGATTTTAGGGATGTGAACGATTTTTTCCGCCTGTTCTGTCAGACGCAGGATCATATCATAGTCCTGACTGCCATCAAACTCGCTGCGGAAAAGCCCCACCTTATCCATCAGAGTGCGGGAAAACACACTGAGATGCGTTATATAATTGTAGCTACGCAATGTATCAGGAGCAAAATCAGGCTTATAGTGCGGGCTGTATGCATCTTCCGGACTTTCATAAAACATGGTCTCATCCGTATAAATGAAATCCGCACCTTCATTGTATATTGCTTTTGCTGCCTCATATAACGCGTGGGGATGCAGCAAATCATCGTGATCGAATAGTGCTATGTAATCCCCCGTGGCCATTTCAATACAAGCATTGGTATTGCCCGAGATTCCCATATTTTCCCGCAGTTTCCGATACTTGAAACGCTCATCCCGCTGTACATACGCTTGTACCAGCTCGCCAACATAGCCATGGGTATCATCACTTCCATCCGCCATACACAGCTCCCAATTTGAATAGCTTTGCGCAGCAACGGAATCCATCATTTCTCGGAGAAGCCGTTCGGGAGTGTTAAACAACGGAACAACAATGCTGAATTTTACATCCATCGGAATCGACTCAAGCACCAAAGAAGCTTCCTGCCGTTTCAAACCCAATTTTGTTTGGAGTTTCTTTTTTACTTTATATAAGACATACGCCGCTCCATCCTCCTTCAGCAGAGTTATGAGCTTATTGACCTTATTCATTTTCTACCTCAAAATCTATCAAAACCCTTGAGAATTCTGATTTTGCCAATGAAGGGCAGCTCTGTCATATTCCCTTTCATAGCATTGGATGCACCGTAAACCATGAGCAAGGGGTAAATGATTTCCAGCACCTCAAACACAGAGCCAAGCACAATGGAAGCTGCGGAAGCAATGCCGCCAAGCAATGTGCCGAACAGGAACAACACCAATCCTTGATTGGCATGAAATTTTGCTTCCGCGGAATCAGGCAAAGCGATCAGCGGTAAGAAAAAGAAGAAGCCGAAATAGGCCGCCGCACATAAAATGCGTTTCGTCAAATCCTGTTCTCCAAAAGCACCCTCAAACTTGGATTTGTAGTAATCCTTACTGCGTGGGTCATGGGATTTATGCTGCTCATATGTACCCCCTGCATAGGGGTTGTTTTTTTGTTTCAGCAAAGGTGCATCTCGTTTCACTTCCCGCATAGCGGTATCGATCCTCGCGCTTGTCCGACGTTTTTCAGACATTGTGCCTGCACGCATATCCTTAGACAGCCCTATATTCAAACGTCCGCAAGCAGGACAAAGCAACTTCCCCTCAGGTACATAAGACCCGCATTTGGGACAACCTCTCATTACAGCACCTTCCTTCCATAATATATAGTCAGTATATCATTCTGCAAAGACTTTTGCAACCGACACAGCAACATTAGGAGCAAAAACGGTGCTTGCCAATGGTGATGATCTCAGGTCTGGACCAAATCCACTTACTGGTCGCCGTCACGGGATTGAAATAATAGATTGCTCCACCTGTGGGGTCTGCTCCCGCAAGGGCTTCCTTGGCTGCCTTATAGGCACTGTCCGCAACAGGCTCATCCCACTGTCCGTCGTACAGGCAGGAAAATGCACCCGACTGATAGATTACGCCCGAAATGGAATTGGGGAATGAAGGGTGATCCACACGGTTCAGAACCACAGCACCCACAGCAACCTGCCCGGTATATGGTTCTCCTCGGGCTTCCGCGGAAATCAGTCTTGCCAAAAGCGCTTCATCCCCTCCGCTGCTGTCAGCTGCAGCTTCTTCAAAAATCCCCATGGCATCCAATGTCTTTTGGCCAGCCTTTCCATCGGCGGTCAGTCCGTTTTTCTCCTGGAAATACTTGACCGCTTTCTCTGTACCGCTGCCAAATACACCGTCCGCTTCACCGTCATAGTATCCCCATTCCTTCAGCTTAGTCTGGATTTTCTTAACAGTCTCTCCGCTGCTGCCCTTTTTGTAGCTGGCCGCAGACACCACCGTTGCAAGGATTCCCGATGTCAGTATCAGCACAAGCAGTAATGCGACCGCTCTTTTCGGATATCGTTTCATATAAAAAGACTCCCTCCACTATTGCTGCCAATAGTATCGGAGAGAGTCTTTCAATTATGCATGATTTATGGAGAAAGAATCAAATTATTCCAGACCGTTTGCCAGAGTATCGATTTCTTCCTTCAGCTGTGCAGCGAATGCATCAAATTCCATTGCGCCCATATCGCCGCCGGTGCGGGTACGAACGGAAATGGTGCCTGCTTCTGCTTCCTTGTCGCCCAGAACGATCATGTAGGGGATCTTCTGCATCTGTGCTTCGCGGATCTTGTAGCCGATCTTTTCATTGCGCAGATCGGTTTCTACACGAATATCCATTGCGTCCAGCTTTGCAGCGATTTCCTTTGCATAGTCAGCAGCTCTGTCGGTAATGGGCATAACCTTTACCTGTACGGGAGCCAGCCAAGTGGGGAACGCACCTGCAAAGTGCTCGGTGATAACGCCGATGAAGCGTTCAATGGAGCCCAGAACAACGCGGTGGATCATTACGGGACGGTGCTTCTGGCCGTCTTCGCCAACGTATTCCAGTTCAAAGCGTTCGGGCAGCTGCATATCCAGCTGGATGGTGCCGCACTGCCAGGTTCTGCCCAGAGAGTCAGCCAGATGGAAGTCCAGCTTGGGGCCGTAGAATGCACCGTCGCCTTCATTGATGACGTAATCCTTGCCCATTTCGGAAACAGCCTGCTTCAAGGTTTCGGTAGCGAAGTCCCAGTCCTTTTCGTCGCCCATGTGATCTTCGGGCATGGTGGAAACTTCGATGGTGTACTTCAGACCGAATACGGAGTAAACTTCATCAAACAGCTTGACTACGTTCTTGATTTCGTCCTTCATCTGGCCCCAGGTCATAAAGATGTGAGCGTCGTCCTGAGTGAAGCAGCGGACACGGAACAAACCGTGCAGAGCGCCGGACAGCTCATGACGGTGTACCTGACCCAGTTCGCCAACACGCAGGGGCAGATCACGGTAGGAGTGAGGCTCGGAAGCATACACCAGCATACCGCCGGGGCAGTTCATGGGCTTAATGGCAAAATCGGTTTCGTCAATGACGGTGGTATACATATTGTCCTTGTAGTGACCCCAGTGACCGGAGCGTTCCCACAGCTGACGGTTCATCATCATGGGAGTGGAAACTTCCACGTAACCGTAACGCTTATGGACTCTGCGCCAGTAGTCGATCAGAGTATTGCGCAGAACCATGCCCTTAGGCAGGAAGAAGGGGAAGCCGGGGCCTTCGTCACGCAGCATGTACAGCCCCAGTTCCTTGCCCAACTTGCGGTGGTCACGCTTCTTTGCTTCTTCCAAACGCTTCAGATAAGCATCCAGCTCAGTCTTGTTGGGGAAGCAGGTGCCGTAGATACGCTGCAGCATCTTGCGGCCGGAGTCCCCGCGCCAGTATGCGCCGGTAACGTTCATCAGCTTGATGCCGTTGCCCTTGACACGAGCGGT
>JAFQDR010000058.1 GCA_017415945.1 Oscillospiraceae bacterium | reverse complement strand
TTTTTTGCACAAACAACGCTTACAAACCCCCAACAATTCCCACAAAACTCCCACTCGCACAGTGGGAGTTTTTCCTTTATACTTAGGCCGTTTAGCCTGACAAATATAATCCGAACCCGCACCACAGGGCATCTTTTTGCGCCATACATCATTTTATTTTTTGAAGGGCGCCAGCCCGTCGGCATCATAAAATTTCGTCTGACACAAAAATCTACGCCTGTGGTGTCGAAGATTTCTGAGTGCGTAGGCTGAGTCAGGGCAAGGCGTCGTCTTGCAGAAAGGCTGTCGCCTTTCAAAAGACGAGTACGCCGCAATGGCTTAGCCTACACACTCAGAAACGAGTACGGATTAAATTTGTCAGGCTAACGTAAAAATAAAGAGAATTTGAGGAGGCAGTTTATGAGTAAAATGAGCGACAACAACAAGCTTGCCGTGAAGATGCTGATCGCAATGGTCACAGGCATTCTGGCAGGTCTGGTATTCATGATGATCCGCGAAAAGGTCGGTGCCGACAGCAGCACCTGGCAGACCATCAACTCCCTGCTGTTCCAGGACATCACCGCAGCAGGCGGCGAGCAGGCACTGGGTCTGTTCTACATTCTGGGTCAGATGTTTATTCGTGCCCTGCAGCTGGTCATCGTACCCATGGTATTCACTTCCATCGTCATGGCAATCGGCGAGATCCGCGAGGCATCCACGCTGGGCCGTGTGGCAGGCAAGACCATCGGCTTTTTCCTGATGACCACCACCATCGCACTGGTGCTGGCAGGCTTCATTGGTCTGGCATTCTTTAAGGCAGGCATCTTCAATACCGCCATCGAAGGTCTGGAGGCTGCGGGCGGCAAGACCGGCTCCAACCCCTTGAAGGTCATTCTGGACATTATCCCCAGCAACATCGGCGCAACCATGAGCGTAAACAATGCCGTTTTGTCCATCGTATTCCTGGCTGTGGCCGTGGGTCTGGGCATGAACCACCTCAATATGGGCAAGGACAGCGTCATCTACCGTCTGTGCGAGGAGATCAGCAACATCATCGTGGTGTTCCTGAACTTCGCCGTGAACAAGTTCGGCCCCGCTGCCATCTTCATGCTGCTGTGCCGCACCTTCGCAACCTACGGCATCCACTATCTGAAGCCCGCTGTGAGCTACATGGTCATCTGCGTGGCACTGCTGCTGGCTTACCTGTTCATCGGCTACCCCCTGTTCATGGCACTGCTGGTTCGTGAGAACCCCTTCAAGTTCGTGAAGAAAATCTTCAAGGTCATCGTGTTCGGCTTCTCTACCTCCTCCAGTGCAGCCACCCTGCCTCTGAATCTGGAGACCACCACCTCCGAGCTGGGTGCTGACGGTCAGATCGCATCCTTCGTACTGCCTCTGGGCATGACCATCAACATGGACGGCACCGCCATCATGCAGGTCATCGCTACCCTGTTCGTCGCGGGCTGCGGCGGCTTCGACGTCAGCGTATTCCAGCTGTTCGTCATTATGGTTCTGGCTCTGATCGCTTCCATGGGCACTCCCGCCGCTCCCGGCGCAGGTGCGGTCATTCTGTTCACCATCCTCAGCGGCGTGGGCTTCACCAACGATGCGGCTATGGTGGCATACGCACTGATCCTGGCCATCAACCGTCCCATCGAAATGCTGGTCACCTCTCTGAACGTCACAGGTGACGCAGTTGCTGCAATCGCTGTTGCCAAGAGCGAAGGCAAGCTGAACACCGAACTGTACAACGCATAACAATATATGGCTCCCCTTTTAAGGGGAGCTGTCAGGAGCAAGGAACGCGCGACTGACTGAGAGGTTAAAATCGGTTATACGATTCCCCATTTTATCGACCTCTCCGTCATTTTCTCGTACCTCGAAAATGCCACCTCCCCTTATGGTCGGGGAGGCTTTTTTATTAAATCAGATATGCAAAGAAACTTTGCGTGACGATTTGGGTGGTTTATGCTACACTGAACCTATGAAAGGCGGTGAGTTTATGTCCGAGCTTGCAAGCTCCATCAAGGCTTTGCGGAAGCAGCAACACATGACCCAGGACGAGCTGGCGGAGCTGCTGCACGTCACACGGCAGACTGTATCCAATTACGAAAACGGCAAGTCCGAGCCCGACATTGAAACACTGGTGCGTATTGCGGAAGTATTTGACACGGATGTAAACAGTCTGGTCAACAGCCCCGCAGTCCTCACAGAGGATAATGCCCCCAAGCATTGGGGCAAAGCAGCTGTGTTGGTCATTGCAACCATCGCAGCCTTTATCCTCTCTCACCATATGGCGCAATGGGCAAATCATTACGGACAATGGCATTATAATTTTTCCTTCGGCATTGCCGTTGCGGGATTCTTTTACCCCATATTTTTAGCACTGCTGGGCTATACGGTGATTTACACCCTGCAGCAGTTCGCCAAATTCCCGGAACCAAGCAAAGCATATGGGCCAATCAACCGTGTGCTGTGGGGCCTTCTCATCCTCAACCTTTGTCTCTATCTCCCACAGGTCATATGGTGCGGAGCCGAGCTGCTGCGGCTTGCAGGTATGCTGCCCATAGACGGGAAGCTGCCCGTGTGCAATATTACACCGGCCTATCATTTTTGGTTCATCGCTCGGTATCCAAAGGTATGGTACACGGTCTGCACCCTCTGCGGCGGTGGGATCGCCATTACAAAAGCAAAAACGCCTAAGGATTGACCTTAGGCGGTGCGTGGTTGGAATACTGTCACTTCGTTATGATGTGTGCTTCGCACATGATGTATCTCCGATATGATGCAATGTCCGTTTCGTTCATGCGCGTAAGCGCACATCATCTGCGAAGCAGACATCATTGCAGCAGCAACATCATCCGTGAGCGAAGCGAAACGGACATCATTAAAAAACCTCCGATGCAAAGCATCGGAGGTTTTTTCTGGAGGCGCCACCCGGATTTGAACCGGGGAATCGCGGATTTGCAGTCCACTGCCTTACCACTTGGCTATGGCGCCATATTGGAGCGGGCGACGAGGCTCGAACTCGCTACCTCCACCTTGGCAAGGTGGCGCTCTACCGGATGAGCTACGCCCGCAATTGTGGTGCCCCCGGTCGGAGTCGAACCAACGACACGCGGATTTTCAATCCGCTGCTCTACCAACTGAGCTACAGGGGCAAGTGCTGTCACTGACTTCTGGTGGGAACAACAGGGCTCGAACCTGTGACCCTCTGCTTGTAAGGCAGATGCTCTCCCAGCTGAGCTATGCTCCCATGGGTCAGCGACAGCTTAGTTATAATAGCACGGTGCAACAGAATTGTCAACACCTTTTTTCAAAAAATTGCAATTTTATTCTTCGGCGGTTTTCTCTGCCAAAATTCCGCCCAAATCAGCGGGGGTGAAGGTATACACCGCATCGCAGAACTGGCAGGTGACGCTGATGTCCTCCCCTGCGGCGATCATGTCCTTCAGCTCTGCTTCGCCGATGGTGCCCAGCACATCCGCTACACGGTCACGGCTGCAGTTGCAGCGGTATTCCACGGGGGTCTCCTCCACAATGTCATACGCCATGTCCTTCAGCACGTTCTTGATGAGCTCCTCCGCACCGAGGTCGCCCCCGTCATGGAGCTGCATGGTGACGCTGTCCATCCAGAAGATGTTATCCTCCAGCTTTTCGATGATGCCGTCGGGGGCACCGGGCAGCAGCTGCACGATGAAGCCCCCCGCCTGTGCCACGGACAGGTCGGTTTCCACCAGAACCCCCAGACCAACCGCCGCGGGGATCTGCTCGGACTCGGTCATGTACTTGGCTACGTCGTCCCCGATCTCACCGCTGAGGATCTCGGTGCTGCCGATATAAGGCTCACGGAGGCCGATGTCACGGATGACCGTCAGCAGACCATCAACGCCTACCGCGCCGCCCACATTCAGATGACCGTCCCCCCGCAGAGGCAGATCCACGTAGGGGTTGCCCACATAGCCGCGGACGTTGCCCGTGGTGTCGGACACCACCAGCACACCCTCGATGGGGCCGCCGCCGTCAATGCGCATGGTCAGCGCACCGTTTTCTTCCTTCATCATATTCCCCAGCAGGCTGGCAGCACACAGCATTCTGCCCAGAGCCGCAGTGGCTGTGGGAGAGGTGTTGTGGATGTCCTTTGCCCGCTGCACCATGTCACGTCCGTTGACCGCCGCGATCTTCACCCAGCCGTCACGGGTCATGGCACGCACGATTTTACCCATATTATAATATCTCCTTATACTTTATGAGGCTCCCCTTTTAAGGGGAGCTGTCAGACGCGAGGTACGAGCGGCTGACTGAGAGGTTTTGGCAACCTGGATTGCTGCTTATTTCTTCGACCTCTCCGTCATTTTCTCGTTCCTCGAAAATGCCACCTCCCCTTATCGAAGGGGAGGCATATTTAGTGCGGCGTATTTTCCGCAGTGATGAACACTCTGCCGTGCTCGCTCTGGGGGCCGTGCTCGTCCACCTCGATGTTGACAAAGCCCGCCTTGGTCAGTTCATGCACCAGCCAATCAAGGTTGTGTGCATACTCGATATGCTCCTCCACCTCACGCTCCCAGAGGTCATCCTCTGTGCGGGTGAACAGATCCATACCGTAGATCAGTGCGTTTTCCTCCTCGTCGAAGTCCGCACGCCACAGGCACAGCACCTCGTCGGTCTCGTCCACGAACACCTGCCCGTCCAGACTGCGGAAGCGTTCGGGACTGTTCACGTCGAACACCAGCAGCCCATGGGGGGCAACGAACAGATGCAGCAGACGAAACAGCTCCGTCAGATCCTCGGGGTGGATATAGTTGATGCCGTCCAGAGAGCTGTAACAGGCATCCACCACGTCGTTCAAGTCCAGTGACACCGCATCCTGACACAAAACCAATGGAGGCTCTATGTCCTCCATGGTGTATGCCTTATCCATCAGCTCCATGAGCATATCGGGAGAGGGATCCGCCGCGATCATCTCATAGCCTCTTTGGGCCATGATGCAGGTCAGCGTCCCCGTCCCGCAGGCGAAGTCCAGCAGCGTTTGCACGGACTTGCCCCGCTCACGGAACTTATTTTCATAGTAGTCGGCAAAGCTTTCGTATGGAACGTCCCCGGTCAGGTCATCGTAAAAACGGGCCAGCCCCATATACGCGTTCATCATTTGCCTTCGTCCTCTGCCAGACGCTCAAAGACCACCGCATAGCCCCCCTTGCCGTACTGCAGGGAGCGGTTGACACGGCTGATGGTGGCACTGGATGCCCCGGTCTTTTCCAGAATCTCGTTGTAGATCATGCCCTTGCTCAGGTAGGTCGCCACCTGATAGCGCTGTTCCAAAGCCTGCAGCTCGGTGACGGTGCACAGGTCATCGAAGAAATGCTTGCATTCCTCCAAGGTTTCCAGCTTCAAAATGGCCTTGTACAGTTCGTCGCTGCGGGGCTTTTTGTTCTGTTTGTTCATGTTTTGCCTCCAAATGGATTCTCATTTTTTCACGCTTTAGTGCGTGACACTTTAACGCATGACACTATCATACACTAAAGCGCTAAGATTTACAACTGTTTTTTTGACTCATCCAAAATATTTACAATTCTGTTCCATTCTATTTCAGCAAAATAAACAGTTATTTATGTTTTTATCTTCCTTTCATTGACAGTTAGCACCAAGAATTGTATGATGGCAGTGATTACATTTGTTTACAGTTTTTGACAACTGTACGGAAATGAGGTACGAGATATGAAGAAACGGATGATTCTTTTTGTCCTGCTGATCGCTCTGACAGCGACCCTTCTGCCCGCCGCACTGCCTATGAGCGCAAGGGCTGCGGACGAAACGGGCGAGGTGACCCGCAGTGCGTGGGTCCAACAGCTGGTCAGCACCTTTGAGATGACCGTCGAAGAGGACAACTATCCCGACAACTATTTCAGCGACCTGACAGGCGAAGAGGAATACTATCGCGATATTCTGGTTGCTACGGAATTCGGTGTTATCGACATTGAAGCGGGTCTGCCCTTTAACCCCGAGGGTGCGGTGACCCGTGCGTTTGCGGCCCAAACGCTGAACTATTGTCTGGGCTTCCAATTGGAGAGCACCGAATACACCTTCTCCGACAGTGCTGATGTGGCATCCCCCATGGATGCGCAGGTTGCGGTCAACCGCGGCTGGTTTGCATTGGTTGACGGTGCGTTCAAGCCCGATCAGCTCATTACCAAGGCCGAAATGGATGCCATGCTGAAGGACGCAAAGGAAGTGTACTTCGGTCAGACCTATGATGCATTCTATGAAAACAAGTATGTTTTTGCGGATGAGGTTTTGAATCTGGAAAATGCCGCAGCGCAGAAGAACGATGACGGCAGTATTTCTGTCATCGGTACCGATAAGCCCATTGAACAGGGAACACTGTTTGTTGTGTACTTCCAAGGTCTGCCTTATCTGTATCAAGCCGATTCCGTTACCGTTAATGGTACCGTTTACACCGTAAAGGGCACCGTACTGGATGAAAATGAGTATCTGGTCAGCGTTGACGCACAGGGCGTTTCCGAAGGCGACCTGGCTGCGTTCCGTCCCGCAGAGGGCATTGAGCCCATTTACGTGCTGGAGGACGGCACCGAGGTTCGTGATGCCAGACTTGCAGGTACACAGAAAATCAAATCCATTTACTTCAATCAGAAGTTCGGCAGCGTGAACGTTGTATTCACCTTGGAAAACATGAAGCTCAAGTGGCACGCCAACGGCAATGTGTTTGACAAGCGCTCCATTGACTGCTCCGCTGTCCTCAGTGGTAACCTACACATGAACCCCTCCGTCAGCTTCGGCACCTCTCTGTCCAAGATGGACAAGAGCATTCTGCTGGGCTACTACCCCGTTGCAGGCATCGGCGATGTGAAAATCGAGGCTGATATCTCTCTGGACGGCACCATCACGCTGGACTACCGCGCCAAGTTTGATGTGGGCGTGGAGTATGACTATTACGGTGGCTTCCGCGCAGTGCACAGCTTTAAGAAGACCCATTTCTCTCTGACCATTGAAGCAACACTGGATATGGGCGTTACCGCGGGCTTCTATCTGGAGAAGATGCCCTTTATGTCAGGGCGCGTAGAGGCCAAGGTTGGCTTTAAATCTTATATGCAGGTTGTTTTCCGCGGCAATGACAAGACCCCTCAGCGCTGCTTCCATACCGACAGCTGGCTGTATGCCCATGTGAATTTCTTCATGTCCGTAGGCATTAAGTCTAAGATTCCCGGTGCGGAAAAGCTATATCAGGAATTCCCCTATACATATACCATTTGGGACAGAAACAACTCTCCCTGCCGCTCCATTTCCCACAATGAGGATGGTGAGTTTGTAAGCAGCTGCACCTATGGTGATTCCGAATTTAACGGCTATCATCACTACTACACCACATCCTCCACCTCTCGCTACCGCAACGGTGGGTCTTCCGCTATGGTGAAGCCCCCCTCCTACAAATACTCTCTGGATGATGACGGCAATGCAACCATTACCTCCTACAGCGGCGGTGTCAGCGCACTTGCGATTCCCAACACCATCGACGGCCACACCGTTGTGGCCATCGGCAATGATGCGTTTAAGGAGCAAACCGCTCTGCGCAGCGTATCCATTCCCGCCAATGTCACCGACATCGGTCAAAATGCATTCAACGGCTGCACCAATCTGATTTCCGTGACCTTCCCCGAAAAGCTGACCACTATCAGATCCTCTGCCTTCTACGGCTGCAGCGCTCTGGTGCGTGTGGATATTCCCGACAGTGTTACTAAGGTAGACGCAAGCGCTTTTGAGAACTGCACCTCACTAAAATCGGTAAGACTGTCCAACAATCTGAAGGAAATGGGTATCAGAGTATTCAGAAACTGCTCCGCTCTGCCCGAAATCTTTATTCCCAAATCTCTGGAAACCTGTGTTGCCGGTCCTTCCGGCTTAGGAGACTCCGACATCTATAACGGTATTTTCAATCTGTGCCCTAATCTGAAAAAGGTTACACTGGAAGACGGCATTACCTCTGTGCCTCCTCGTTTGCTCAGAGGCTGCGAAGGCATTGAAACCATTACCATTCCCGATACCGTTACTTTTATCGGCGAATATGCATTCTACCACTGTGAAAATCTGAAAGAGGTCAGCTTCTCCAAGAATATTACCTCAATCGACAGTTCTGCTTTTAATGGTTGCTCCGCACTGACCAAAATTGAGCTCCCCGACAGCGTTACCAAAGTGAACTCCAGTGCTTTTGAAAACTGCACTGCTCTGACTTCCGTAGGGCTGTCCAACAATCTGGAGGAAATGGGTATCAGAGTATTCAGAAACTGCTCCGCTCTGCCCGAAATCTTTATTCCCAAATCTCTGGAAACCTGTGTTGCCGGTCCTTCCGGCTTAGGAGACTCCGACATCTATAACGGTATTTTCAATCTGTGCCCCAATCTGAAAAAGGTTACACTGGAAGACGGCATTACCTCTGTGCCTCCTCGTTTGCTCAGAGGCTGCGAAGGTATTGAAACCATTACCATTCCCGAATCTGTCACTTCCGTAGGTTCCTATGCGTTCTATCACTGTACCGCTCTGAAGGAAATCGTTATTCACGAAAAGATCACCGAGATGGGTGAACACGTGTTCCAAGGCTGCACTTCTCTGACCAAGGCAAAGTGGCCCGACCATTGGAAGGCTCTGCCCAAATATACTTTCCAAGGCTGCACCGCCTTGATTGACCCCGGTCTGCCCGAAGGTTTGGAAGTCATCGGCGACTCCGCATTCAGCAATTGTGACGCACTGGTTAATTTCAAGCTCCCCGCATCGGTCACCAAGCTGGAAAACAGTGCATTCTATGAGTGCGCAGGTCTGGAATCCATTCAGCTGAACGAAGCTCTGGTAACTATCGGCACGTATGCATTCAAAAACTGTGATGTATTGAAGACAGTCACCATCCCCAACAAGGTAACAAAGCTGGGCGGAGATGTATTCTACGACTGTGATGCACTGACCACCGTAACACTGGGTAATGCCGTGCAAAGCATCGGCACCAGATGCTTCTACGACTGCGACGTATTGACCGATGTGACCATGGCGGATGCAGTCACCGCGCTCGGTGCTGAAGCATTCTACCACTGCGACAAGCTGAAGAATGTGAAGCTCAGCCGCAACCTCAGCACCATTCCCTCCAAGGCATTCTACGAATGTGTGGAGCTGGAAGAGATCACCATTCCCTACTATGTGACTAAGGTCGAAGCGAGTGCCTTCAACTCCTGTCCCAAGCTGCTGAAGGCAGTCATGCCCCGCGGTGTGACAGAGATCGGCAATCTGGCATTTTCCTATCCCGACCGCATGGTCGTTCACGGTGTTCCCGGCACCTATGCGGAAACATGGGCAAGCGATAACGGCTACAAGTTCGTAGCCAACGATGTTCCCGCCACCGCTGTAAAGCTGGAAGCAGAGAACACCACCATGAACAATTCCGCAAGCCAGACTTTGAAGCTGACCGTTACCCCCGCGGACTTCACCGATGCCATCAGCTGGAAGAGCTCCGATGAAAAGGTCATCAAGGTAGACGACAGAGGCAATGTGAAGGCGGTTGGTGTGGGCGAAGCCACTGTCCGCGTCACTGTTGGCCGCCTCACCGAAAGCATCAAGCTGACGGTCATTCAGCCTGCAAACAACATTCGCCTGAACCAGACCAAGCTCAGTCTGGACGGCGGCAGCACCTATCAGCTGAAGGCCACCGTACAGCCCGACAACGCCATTAACAAGGAGGTTGTCTGGAAATCCTCCGATGAGGCTGTGGCATCCGTCGATGAAACCGGTCTGGTCACCGCTCTCACCGCAGGCACCGCAGAGATCACCGTCACGCTGGTTGACGGCGGTATTTCCAACACCTGTGCGGTTACCGTCAAGAACACCCAATACACCCCCGAAACCGTGGACGGCATGGAAAGCCCCCACGATTATCCTCTGAACTGCACCGACAGCTGGAAATATTCCATTCCCGATTCCGAAAAGCTGTCTGTCACCTTTGACGAGAAGACCGAAATGGAAGACGGCTTTGACTACCTGTACATCTACAACGCAGCAGGCAAGGAAGTGGGCAAGTACACCGGCACAGCCCTTGCAGGTCAGACCATCATCATTGACGGCGACACCATGATCATTAAGCTCAGCACCGACGATGCAGGCACCGCCTGGGGCTTCAAGGTCACTAAGCTCGAAGCCACCCACGACCACAAGTTCGGTGAATGGGTCGTGACCACCGAGGCTACCTGTACCGAAAAGGGCACTGAAACCCGTACCTGCGAACTCTGCCCCGAAGCGGAGACCCGCGAAATCAAGGAACTGGGGCACAAGGAAGTGACCGACAAGGCTGTTTCTCCCAACTGCACCGAAACCGGCTTGACCGCAGGCAAGCACTGCGAACGCTGCAATGCAGTAACCGAGAAGCAGGAAATTGTTCCCGCAACGGGACATAAGGAACAGACCATCCCCGGTTTTGATGCATCCTGCACCGCTGAGGGCAAGACCGACGGCACCAAGTGCTCTGTCTGCGGCGAAGTGCTGAAGAAGCAGGAAAGCATTCCCAGAACCGAGCACAAGTTCACCGATGGCAAGTGCACGGTTTGCGGTTATCGTGATCCCGACTACGTGGCACCTACACCCACTCCCACGGTGAAGCCTACGCCCACTCCCACGGCGAAGCCTACGCCCACTCCCACGGCGAAGCCTACGCCCACTCCCACGGCGAAGCCCACGCCCACTCCCACGGCGAAGCCCACGCCCACTCCCACGGCGAAACCCACGCCCACTCCCACGGTGAAGCCCACGCCCACTCCCACGGCGAAGCCTACGCCCACTCCCACGGCGAAGCCTACACCCACTCCCACGGCGAAGCCCACGCCCACTCCTCCCGCAGAGGAATTCAAAAATCCCTTTACCGACGTTGTGTCCGGTGACTGGTTCTATGCTCCCGTCATGTGGGCGGTACAGAACAACGTAACCGGCGGTACCTCCGCTACCACCTTCTCCCCCAACAATTCCTGTACTCGTGCCCAGGTGGTCACCTTCCTGTGGGCAGCAAACGGCAAGCCCGAGCCCAAGGATGCTGACAATCCCTTCACCGATGTCAGCGAAGCCGACTGGTACTTCAAGGCAGTTATGTGGGCAGTTGAGAACGGTGTGACCGGCGGTACATCTGCCAACACCTTCTCTCCCGACAATCCCTGCACCCGTGCACAGGTGGTCACCTTCCTGTACGCCGCACAGGGCAAGCCTCCCGTACAGGCAATCGTCAATGAGTTTGAGGATGTTCCCGGCACTGCATGGTATCTGATGCCCGTGCTGTGGGCAAAGCAGAACGAAGTGACAGGCGGTGTTGCACCCGGTATGTTTGGTCCCGACCAGACCTGCACTCGTGCACAGATCGCTACCTTCCTGTACAAAGCAATAGGATAATCAACAAAAGCTGGAGCTGTTGCAGAATTACAACAGCTCCATGAGGTAGATTTGCACGGCAAATCAATTATGTTCCGCTAAGGCGGAATGATGTTGGCTCCGCCAATGATGTGTTTTCTTCGAAAACAATTGTGGTAACCCCCAAATTCACTGCGTGAATTTGGGGGTTCAATTTGAATCATCCCGTAGGGATACCACAATTTGCGTAGCAAACATCATATTGCGCAAGCAATACATCATTTACAAAGTATACATCATATTTCCGTAAGGAAATATATCATTGGGCGTGTTGCAAATTTGCAGCACGCCCTTTTCTTTCGCAGCAAGGGGCGTCCCCACAATCCCCATTCCCGCTGTTTTTGCGGAATTAGCACCCTTTATTTCGTCGCGGCGGCCATGTTTTTTTCGTGCAATAGGGAATACAATATAGTCAAGAAAGCAAGGGACACACCGTTCGTTCTCGTATTGCTCGGCCACTGCTGCACAGCCGCTGCCGTGCTTCCATATGACGAAAGTCGGTACGAGCCGAAAAGTCGAAATGAATATTTTGTGAACAGTGTGTCTGTGCGTTGCATTTGTACGCTGCTGCTGATATAATACAGACAAATACAGTAGATGAAAGGAAGTGATGTCTATGGCATTATGGCAGCAGATCATGGGTAACAGCGTGAATATCATGTGGTTCATCGCTATGGTTGCCATGCTCGGTGTAGAGCTTGCAACCGTCAGCCTGACCAGCATCTGGTTCGCGCTGGGTGCACTGGCTGCTCTGATCGCAGCCCTGTGCGGTGCTCCCATTTGGCTGCAGGTGGTATGGTTCCTTGTGGTTTCCGTTCTGGCACTGATCGCCACCAGACCTCTGGTGAAAAAGTACATCAACGGAAAAACAACCCCCACCAACGCCGATATGCTCATGGGGCAGACCTGCGTGGTCACAGAGCCCATCAGCAACCTGTCCGAGACCGGTGCCGTGAAGATCGGCGGCAAGGTCTGGACCGCAAGAAGTGAGGACGGAACCGTATTCGCCCCCGGTGAAAAGGTGATAGCGGTTCGAATCGAGGGTGTGAAGCTCATCGTGACTTCCCCCAACAATATTACACAGGAGGTATAATCTATGCCCTATATTATCGCTCTTATCGTTATCGTGCTGCTGGTTGTTGTACGCAACATCCGCGTCGTCCAGCAAGCAAACGCCTACGTCATCGAACGTCTGGGCGCATACTCCACCACATGGACCGTAGGTCTACATGTGAAGATCCCCTTCATTGAACGTGTTGCCAAGGTGGTCACCCTGAAGGAACAGGTTGCGGACTTCCTGCCCCAGCCCGTTATCACCAAAGACAACGTCACCATGTCCATCGACACCGTTGTGTACTTCCAGATCACCGACCCCAAGCTGTACACCTACGGCATTGAACAGCCCATGATGGCAATTGAAAACCTCACCGCCACCACCCTGCGTAACATCATCGGCGATCTGGAGCTGGACCAGTGCCTGACCAGCCGCGATATCATCAACAGCAAGATGCGCTCCATTCTGGACGAGGCCACCGACCCCTGGGGCATCAAGGTCAACCGCGTGGAGCTGAAGAACATCGTGCCTCCTCGTGAAATTCAGGATGCGATAGAAAAGCAGATGAAGGCAGAACGTGAACGCCGTGAAGCCATTCTGAAGGCAGAAGGCGAAAAGAAGTCCGCCATACTCATCGCGGAAGGCGAAAGAGAATCCGC
>JAFQDR010000010.1 GCA_017415945.1 Oscillospiraceae bacterium | reverse complement strand
CTTGTGCGATGGGCCGGCAGGTCTGCTGCGCGCATAATTTGTCCGCATTCTGCGAACAAATTCCACACTTGCAGACCTATTTGTATTTTTCGCTTCGTACATGCCGGCGCGAAAAATAGATTTGACTTTGTTTCGTCCTTATGGACGAAATTCTGCGAAGCATTTCTTTGACAGTCTGAGCACCTTGGAAATCCAAGGTGCTTTTTGCGTGGGAGAGTGTCTGTGTGCTGTTCGACCCTGCATTTGCGCAATCCAACTCTGCCACATCCGTATAAGGGGGGAGAGGCTTCATCCCGTAGGGGCGGCTATTAGCCGCCCGCAGCTGCGCAGTGAGTCTGACGCTTTTCGGGCGGATACTATCCGCCCCTACGACGGCGGATAATTCCAATATGGCGGGACGGACAACCGAGGCCTCTGCATTAAACGCTGAGATCTGTCAATGTAACTTACCTTATTCCGTTGACGAGGAGCTTCCCTACGGCATTGTCCGACATACCACAGCATCTGTAGGGCGGCTGCTTACCGACGGAGTAAGGTAAGGCTCCGTCGGCAGATTTCCGCGATTTATGCGGAGGCTGCTGCCGCCGCAATTCTCCACCGTCACCGTACCGTATGAGCCGTGGGAAACTTTACTTGCCTGCAGCTTGAAAACGGCTCCGTTGTATGAGGCATGGGGATTTGCTATACTATCCTTGCAAGGGCCTTTGCAAATCTGTATTGGAGGGATTTGTATGAATATCGGAACAGTTATCAAAACACATCGCAAGGAATGTGGCTTCACCCAGGAGGAAATGGCAAACCGCCTGGGGGTCACAGCTTCTGCGGTGAATAAATGGGAAAGCGGAGCCAGCCTGCCGGATATCACCATGCTTGCGCCCATTGCCCGTCTGCTGGGAATCACCGTGGACACCTTGCTGAGCTTTCGGGAGACACTAACGGAAGATGAGCTGCGGAGCAAAATGGATACTCTGTGGGGGATGCTCAACGGCGGGCAATTCTGCGAAGCCTTTGCCTGGGCAAAGAATACGGCTGCGGAATATCCCAACTGCCATCAGCTCCTGCTGTGGATGGCACAGGCCTTGGAGGCTTACTTCGTAATCATGCCGAAGCATAGCTCTCCCGAAGCTGAGAGCTTTGTGGGAGAGTGTTTTGAACGAGTGCTTGCCTGCGAGGAGGAAACCTTGCGTATAGCAGCGGCGGAAGCCCTGTTCAATCGGGCGGTGCGGAAGGAGGACTACGACCTTGCGGAGCGGTATCTGGCCTGTTTCTCACTGGAGAACCCCGAGCGCAAGCGGAAGCAGGCACTGCTGTACGGAAAGCGAGGGCAGATCGATGAAGCCTGCCGCGCATACGAGGAGCTGCTGTTTGCCCAGTGTCAAAATGTACGGATGGTGCTGCAGAATCTCTATACCCTCGCCATGGATCGGGGGGACAGGGAATGGGCACGTTTTATCGTGGAAAAGCATCGGGATGCGGTGCGGCTATATGACGTGGGTGACTATGCGGAATGGGCGGCGGTTCTGGAATATGCTGTGGATGCCAAGGACAGGAAGCTGACCTTGGAAGCTTTGGAGGGGGTACTGAACAATGTGGATATGCTGGATGCCATGACCTGTTCCCCCTTGTACCGACATATGAGCTTCAACAATCGGGCAGAAGCCTACGGCGACCTGCTGCTGTGCAGATTGAAGCAGGAATTTCGCGCAGATCCCCGACTGGACTTTCTGCGGGATGACCCCCAATTGGAGGTCTTACTCACATAAAAATAATCCCGAAACCAAACGGTTTCGGGATTTCATCATTGGGTGATTTACTTGTCCTTCTTCAGCTCTGCCAGGATGTCTGCCAGCAGCTCTTCGGTGGTGGGGCCTGCGGGTTCTTCGGGAGCAGCTTCTTCCTCTTCCTTCTTCTTCAACTCTTCCGCAACAGCCTTTGCCTTGTTGGATGCCTTCATGATGAAGAATACCACCAGTGCGATCAGCAGGAAGTCAACGACGGTTGCCAAGAAGGTGCCGAAGCCGATGGTGATGGCCTTCTGTACCACTTCGCCTGCTTCGTTCAGTACTTCGGGGCGTACCAGAATGTTCAGTGCGGTCATGTCTCTGGCACCGGTGACCCATGCGATGAAGGGCATGACCACGTCGTTGATGAGGGATGTGGTGATCTTACCGAATGCGGTAGCGATGATGACACCTACTGCCATATCCACTACGTTGCCGCGCATGATAAATTCCTTGAATTCTGCAATCAGTTTTTTCATGTTTCTTTCTCCTTTTATGTATCATACTTGTTACAACAAAATTTCCTCGGGCAGACTTTCGTCGTTTTCGATCCACTCGTTTACATCGGTGACCACAAAGCTGCCGTCAGCGTTGCGGGCAATGACTTCCTTAATGCCCGAATTGATGATGGTGCGCTTGCACATGGAGCAGGGCACCGCATCCGTCAGCTCGCCGCTGGATTGACGGCCCACCAGATACAAGGTACCTCCCAGCATATCTCTGCGGGATGCGGAGATGATGGCATTCTGTTCGGCATGCACGCTGCGGCAAAGCTCATAGCGTTCACCGGAGGGGACGTTCAGGGCTTCTCTGCGGCAGTAGCCCAGATCAATGCAGTTTTTTCTGCCTCTGGGGGCACCGTTATAGCCTGTGGAAATGATCTCATCGTTGCGCACGATGATGGCACCGTACTGACGGCGCAGGCAGGTGGAGCGATGCAGAACCGCATCGGCGATGTCCAGATAGTAGTTGACTTTATCTGTGCGGCGATGATCCATGGAAGTACCTCCGACTCATATAATAATTCATTTTACAACCTGATAATCTCGATGTCAACATTGGCATACGGGGGAATTTGTGGTACAATAGCAAAAGTTTGTTTGAAAGGATTATCGGAGGATGAATCATAATTACCACAAGCAAATGGCAAAGATCCTGCCTACCCTCACGGGAAAGCCAAAGCTGCTGCTTCACAGCTGCTGCGGCCCCTGCTCTACCCATGTGCTTACGGAGCTGCGGGACTATTTTGATATTACCCTACTGTATTATAACCCCAATATCCAGCCTGCTGAGGAATATGCCCTGCGTCTGGAGCACCAACGGAAGGTGCTGGCACAAATGCCCGATGTGAAGATTTTGGAATGTGACTACGACGGCGAACGCTATGCCAAGGCTGTGGTGGGACTGGAGGACGAGCCCGAGGGAGGCAAACGCTGCAGTGTGTGCTACGGCATCCGCTTGGGAGAGACTGCCCGCATTGCCGCAGAGCACGGCTTCGACTGGTTCTGTACCACTCTGACCGTATCCCCCAGACAGGACTCCATCCAAATCAATGCCATCTGCCGGGGACTGGAAAAGGAGTACGGCGTTCGATGGCTGCCTTCCAACTTCCGCAAGAACGAGGGGTACAATAAATCCATCGCTTTGGCGGAGGAAATGGAGCTGTATCGGCAGGAATATTGCGGCTGTCTGTATTCCAAAAATACTTGACAGACCCAAGTCCTTGCGATATAATTACAAACTGGTGTCCGAGTGGATACCAATGCAATTTCTGTCGTTATGGGCAGAATCAACAAGCTTGCTGCGCGGCTTTTGCCGTGTTGAGCATAGAATCAATTTTTGAAAGGAGATTTCCACAATGACCAAGCGTACTTACCAGCCCAAGAAGCTGCACGCTCAGAAGGAGCACGGCTTCCGCAAGAGAATGTCCACCAAGAACGGCCGCAAGGTTCTGGCTCGCCGTCGTGCAAAGGGCAGAAAGAGACTGAGCTACTAATTCGGCTCCATGTCCGGGATGATCCAAAGCAATTCACCTAAGAGGGTAAGACAATGGAATTCACAGATAGCTTAAAAAAGAACTACGAGTTCCGTCGGCTTTACAACAAAGGGAAAAGTGCCGCTACACCGTATGTGGTGGTGTATGTGAAGCGGACAGGCCGTGACACAAACCGTCTGGGCGTAACCGTATCCAATAAGATCGGCAAGGCCGTGGTGCGCAATAAGGTGCGCTGCCGTCTCCGTGAGATCTACCGCCTCCATGAGGGGGAGATGCAGCGTGGCGTCGATCTGGTATTCGTTGCCCGAGGCAGAAGTGTGGATGCGACCTATGCGCAGCTGGAGCAGGCTGTTTTGAAGGCCTGTAAGCAGCTGAAGGTAATCAGGGAGACCGTCGAGAAATGATCAAAAAAATCATGCTGGCGATGATCCGATTTTACCGCAGCTCCATTTCACCCCTGACCCCTCCAAGCTGTCGATTTATCCCGACTTGCTCACAGTATGCGCTGGAAGCCATCGAGAAATATGGACCGGCCAAAGGCGGCTGGCTTGCTTTTAAGCGCATTATGAGGTGCCACCCTTTCCATATTGGGGAGCACGATTTTTATGACCCGGTTCCCTGAATCGGAAGACAACATAATATAGGAGTAACTGAATGTCTATCATTACAGTACCTTTTTCCTGGCTTCTGATGACCCTGTACAACCTGTTTGAGAACTATGGTGTTGCCATCATTCTGTTCGCACTGGTTGTAAATGCCATCCTGACTCCCTTCATGGGCAAGTCTAAGGCATCCATGATGCGTCAGCAGCGTCTGCAGCCCCGTCTCAATGAGCTGCAGAAGCGTCACGGCGCAAATCCTCAGAAGTACAACGAAGAAGTACAGAAACTGTACCGTGAGGAAAACATCAAGCCTCTGGGCGGCTGCCTGTGGTCCTTGATTCCCTTCCCCATCTTGATCGCACTGTATAGCGTTATTCGTGAGCCCATGTCCGTGATGATGGGCATGAGTGCGGAAGCGGTTGCGGCAGTGCAGGCAACTCTGGAAAAGCTGGGCGCTTTCAGCATGGAAGCGCTGAGCAGACAGCAGGCGGCTTACTACGAAATCTTCCTGTCTCAGGCTGCTCACGAAAATCTGGCAGCTGTACAGGCTGTAGCACCCGAGTTTCAGGATATCAGCTACAACTTCCTGGGCCTGAATATGGGTGTGGTTCCCGAATGGCGAATCTGGACCTTTGACTTCAGCAGCATGGAAGCGTTCCTGCCTGCATTCGGTCTGTTTATGATTCCCTTCATTTCCGCATTCCTGTCCTGGGCATCCATGAAGATCTCCATGGCAAGAACCGGCAGCCCCGCAGGCAACGATCAGCAGCAGGCACAGACCGAGAGCATGAACAAGACCATGCAGATCATGATGCCCGCAATGTCCGTTTGGATCTGCTTCATCATGCCCGCATCTATGGGTATCTACTGGATCGCAAACAGCGTATTCGGTATGATCCGTGACTGGGCCCTGACTTCCTACTACACCAAGAAGTTCCTGGTAGACGATAAGGAATGGCTGGAACGCGAAGCACGTCGTGAAGCGGAAGAAGCTGAACACGAACGCAAGAGAATGGATGCGGAACGCCGCAAGGCTGCGGGTCTCATTGAAGACAACAAGAACACCAGCAAGAAAAAGAAGCACGCACAGGAAAAGCAGCTGCGTGAAGAAATGAAGGCTGCTGCCATCGCTGCCGAAAAGGCAGAACGCCGCGAGCGTCTGGGTGTTCAGGAAGCGGAGATCCCCGCGTCTCAGGTGGGCAACCGCCGCTATGCAAGAGGCAGAGCATATGATCCCGACCGCTTTAAGGTCGAAGAATAAACAGGAGAGTACCTTATGATTAAAAGCATAGAGAAATCCGCCAAGACGGAAGATTTGGCCATTGCCGCAGCTCTGCAGGAGCTGGGCTTGAGCAGAGACGACGTCACAGTTGAAATTCTGGAACGCGCAAAGTCCGGTTTTCTGGGCTTCGGCGCTTCCCCCGCAAAGGTAAAGGTATCCTACGAGGTACCCGACGAGGTCGTGGCTGAGCCCGCACCCGTTGCAGCGGAAGCTGTTACTGTGGAGGAAGAAGCTCAGTGTGAAAACACTGCGCACGAAAAGGTATATAACTTCGTAATCGGTCTGCTGGAGCACATGGGTGTTCGCGCAAACATCGAGATCACCGAAAAGGAAGACGGTGGCATCAACGTAAACCTGTCCGGCAAGGGCATGGGTGTTGTCATTGGCCGCCGCGGTGAAACTCTGGATGCCATCCAGCACCTGACCAACTACGCAGTGAACCATGGCAGTGAAAAGCGTCTCCACGTTAGCGTTGATGCGGAAGCATACCGCGCAAAGCGTGAAGAAGCTCTGGTCCGTCTGGCTGAGAAGATGGCTGCGAAGGCCATTAAGTATAAGCGCAGCATGGCTCTGGAACCCATGAACTCTTATGAGCGTCATGTGATCCATGCAGCTCTGCAGGACTACGAAGGTGTAAGCACCAGTTCCATCGGAACCGAGCCCAACCGTCGTGTCGTTGTTGCGTATGAAAAGCCCCAGCAGGAAGTAAGCAATAAGCCTAAGTCCCGCGAATGGGCGTAATAGCCGAATGACTCAATATCCCTCGGAATTTCCGAGGGATATTTCTTTGTGCAATGGTATTTCTGCGCAGTTTGCACATGGAAAAAGGAATAAAAAGTAAGGGGATTGTGGATAATACAGAAGGGAGGAAAAAAGCGGAAAAAAGATAAAAAAGGGTGTTGACAAAGTGGAGATGAGGTGGTAATATAACCAAGCTGTCGCGTGAGACACGAGTCAAAACGAAATAAAGTTAAAAAACTTGAAAAAAGTTCTTGACAAACGAAGTCGAATGTGATATCTTAGTTAAGCTCCGCTGAGCGGAGCGCTGTGTACCTTGAAAATTAAACAATGTAAGAAAAGCTAACAAAGCTTTTAAGCACCAGAAATAAAAGGGCTCTTTTAAAGTCGTTTAGAACAGCGACTATAAAAAAGAATTCTAATTTGAGATTTATTTTGAAACAGATTGAAGTTTTCAATGAATCGATTTTAACTCGGCGGAAACGCTGATTAAGATAGCATTTATTGAGAGTTTGAT
>JAFQDR010000057.1 GCA_017415945.1 Oscillospiraceae bacterium | reverse complement strand
GGTCGAGGAGAGAGTTCAGACCAACCAGTACCCCGGGATTCGCAATAATGGACGGTTCCTGCAGTTCCACGACATAACCATGCCGCATCGCCTGCACAAAGGGAGTGTCCACATAACGAAATCTCTGGTGAGACTCTTTTTCGGGTGCGTTCTCCGTTTGTTCCTTTCTGGTGTTCTGTGCAATCACTTCCACCAGTTTTTCATAAACCGCATCTTCTGTGATTTCTTCATCGTACACACCGCAGAGCTTTTCATAAGCCGTCGGCGGATCGAATCGGATGTCATCGAAAGTGGGCAGTTCACCGGACACACTGTTTTGCACAGGTGCTTCCTCCATATCCGGGAGCATCTGACCGAGAAGGTCGAAGATTTCCGTGTTGGCGGAACAGGTGATGTGCACATACGGCAGTCCCAATCCTGCGGCAATCGCTTTGGCTCCTTCCGTTTTTCCCGTACCGGCCGGTCCGCGCATCATGAAATTGCGCATGGGCTGGTGGGAAGCGGTGGTGACTTTGGCGTGCTGACAGACGGTGACAACCTCCTGCGGAATCACATACCAGTCGGGAAGATTCGGGATCAGTCCAGATTCCGCAGAGGTGAATTTCCGTTCGGATAAACCGTATTTGCCTGCAAAGTCTTCCTTCTTTATATAAGCAGATACAAGCGCAGGTGCGGCTCCCGCTTTCAGAATCTCGAAGCTGCCCATGAGAACCGAAGTGGGAGAATACACATTGCTGTCCAGATTCAGCTTGGTGAACGGCTGGATGTTTCCTGTGTTCGGAATCGTGAGTTTGATTCCGGAATTGTCCGATGCACTGGGGTGAGCAATCCTGCGGTACACATTGTCGCAGAGAACAAATGCGGCATCTTCCGCTTTCTGCATATCGCTGTAGTTGTCCTTCCTGCATTCCAGCAGTGGGGTATAGTTTTCGCTGAACTCGCTGTCCTCAAGAAACAGAGGCATGAGAGCGAAAAACATCGCCGCTCCGCTGTTGCCGTTTTCGGTCAGGGTGTAATTGCTCATATTCCCGCTTCCGTCAAAGGAACTTGCGATAAACTTGCCGGACTTCCTGTTGAAAACCACAGTATGTGTCTCGCCGGGACGATGGCTCGGATATTCCGCAATCACCATGTCATTCTGCGTACCGACAGCTCCCTTTGCGGCAGACGGTTCGGCTTCCAGCTCCATGTATGCCATGATTCCGCTGAGGGTGGCTCCGTGGAGTGTGGATTTTGCCGTCCTTGAGGTATTGTGACAGGACTTGATGTCCGTCCGCACCGTTTCAATGTCATCAAAGGGCTTGGGAATCGGATAACTCCATGTCCATCGGTCAAAAAGTTTGTTTGCGCTCATTTCTTCCTCCTACCATGTGACGACCAGCCGGTCATCTGTAATCCCTGCATTCAGTCCGTCGTTCCGCATTTCCGAAACGAGAGTATTCCATCCGTCCGGTTCCGGAAAATCGTCGATCTGTTCTTCCGTTGCATCGTTGACGCGGATTTCACCGTCTTCGGTGATTTCCATGCGCTTGAATCCGCGGATGTTCAGATCGGTGATCACATCGGTGAGAATATCCCGTCCGAGGAACTTGTACCAGTTTTCCGCTTCATCGGTTTCCGGGATGTCATCCAAATCGTCATCTTCCGGAAGTTCAAAGTCAAAGGGATCGTCTTCCGGTTCTTCCGGTGTGGTTTCTTCCTGCGTCTCTGTTCGATCATTCGCCTGCTTTGCCAGAATCATCACTGCGGCAATCAGCCAGCCGAATCCGTTGAGGATCAGGAGCCAGTCGCAGAGATTCCCTCTGGTAAATGACATGATAAGCAGCGTAGATACAATCAGATACCGAATGCTTTTCCTGAAAATCTTGTTTTCCATAACTGTAATCCTTCCATAAACAGAAATAAAAAAAGAGGAATTGTCAAAACAAACACATTGGTTCATCCTGACAATTCCTCATACGGGGGATTGCTGCTTAAAACGGGAGTTCATCATCGTCGCCGAGTTCTTCAAACTGTGTCTGCACCGCCGGAGGTGTACCCATACTGGTGTACGCGGGCTGTGCATACGTCTGAACCGGCGGCTGTGCGGACTGCGTGGGTTCATCCTTTGCCTTGGCGGGTGCGGCATAGCCCCAGTCCTTCACATCAATGTTGAGGGAGATTCCGGGTTTGCCATCCCTGCTCAGCCATGCTTTGGCATCGAGATCTCCTGCAAGGTAGATCAGACTGCCTTTCTTTACACCGGCACGAAGGAATCGCTGGGCTTCATCCCCTTTGATCCATCCGGTGTAATAGTTGACGTGTTCCTTCTCGCCGTAACCCTTATTGACGGCGGCATCCACTCTGGTATAGAGGGTACCGTTTTTGTCCGTCTGGAGTTCCGGGTCCTTCGTGGGTCTGCAAATGATTGTAATCTGGCTTAACATGGTAAGCTCCTTTCTGCGGGGGGTCCCGCTGTAAAATATGAATATATAAAAAGAGCCACAAGCGTACCAAACCCATGAGGGTATGGCATTCCTGTGACTCTGATTACAAACTTAACGACGCACCGATGTGCGTTATGAGCAGCCGTGGCTGACCATAGAAATAACTATTATATTGATAGTATAACACAAGATGTGGGATTTGTCAATGGGTGGTTTCAATATATCGCCAATAGAATACGTCAATGGAATCAGCTTGAAAAATATGAGCGAAACAAATGTAAATAAAAGCCGCATTCTGTTGAACAAAATCCTGTACTGTGTTATAATCTGAATAGCACAAACAGAATATCATCCGAAGAAAGGAGATTTGATGATGAGTATTACATATAATAAAGAATCCTTTACCCGTGCAGACTTTCCGGATGACAGAACCTATGAAGCCGCCTGTCTGCTGCAGAAACTGGAAAACACTCCGCCGCCTTCTTATCCGGATCCTTTCCGGGTACGTACAATCAATACCTGCCGGTTTATTCTGGAAGATGATTGTCTGGCAGCAAAATACGAAACACCCAAGCGAGGATTCCGATATAAACAAGCCGTGGAAGATCATTTTGAACTCCCATGCACGTTGGAGGTATGGGATTCAAAGGACTCTGACAACAATCTTCTGCCAAACGAGATATTGACTCAGGTGGGAAAACATGATCCTGCACTGGCACTGAAAATCTGGCTTTGGATGCTTGATACTTTCATGCCGTACCTGCATATCGAAACAGGAGAGTATATCCTTCTGATCGAAGCTGTACTGGAAGATATGGAGAGCTTCCTGCCGCAGGAAGTCAATGACCTGATTGTCAGAGAACTGGAACACAATTCAGAACTGCTTGACATGATTTCAGATGCATCTGTTATACAACATGTTCAGTATGACTATATAATCTATTATTCTTCCACGATTGGAAAATGTGATAATGCCTGCCGGATCATCAATGCATATCTTGACAACACTCCCGAAATAAAGGTCTGCCGAAGAATGTTCTTCGATCTGGTGAGTCGTTTTTGCGATTTTGAAAGCAAAGAGGCGATGCAGAAGTTTGAGACAGAAATCTGGTATAAGGTTGGCACTCATCCGTATTGGAACAGTGCAGAAGGACAGTCTCTTCGTGTATACATCAATGACTACATTGCTGATTATTACATGGAATACGATCAAGGAATCTGACTGTGTACAGAGACTCCGAACCAATATTCCATTAAACCCACCCGCCAATAAACAACCAGCAGGATAACGTATGTATGGAATTCAGAATATGTTATCCTGACGCATATCTCATAAATGCAGCCATACGGATTGACAAGTATCGAACCCGTATGGCTTTTACATTTTTAATTTAGTCCCAATTCGACTTTGTGTTCCCGGTCAAAAAACTATATAAATATCAAATAACGTGAATAATCATACGGAAGCACTTCATCAAGAGGTGCTTCTTTTGTTTTGAGCATAATTACCAATCGGCTTGTCTTTGATTTGTGCATATGATAGAAATCAATTCATGATAAATTTTGAGTGGTGAAAAAGTGGCAGAACGTCATCATTCCATCGCATACCCGTTAGCTTTTCATTGACATCATTCCGCAATTTGTCCAGAGCGTGTCATAAATTGCCATCATATAGTGATGTACTCCTGCACGGATTAGTAGTTAGAACTTCATTCAAAAAGTTCAAATACTATCACAAAGGTGGATGATCGTTATGAGAAAAACAAGGGAATTTGACTTTGAGCGTTGTACTTCTGGCATCGACTTTGAGAACTGGGTAAAGGATTTGATGACAAATCTGGGATTCAAGGCAGATCGTGTAGGCAAGAACGATGGCGGTGTTGATGTAGTTGCTACTGAAACTCGTTTTGGCATGAAATATACATTTTATATTCAGTGCAAGTATTATAACAAGCCACTCGGTAAAGCACCGATACAGGAGATTTTCGCAGGAGCAGCTTGTCTGGAAAACAAAGGCGATCCAGTAGTTATAACAAACAACTCCGTATCAGTCGAAGCAAGGATTTATGCAAATGAGCTTGGTGTAGAAATCATTTCAGCACCAGAGTGGGATGAGTTTGAACAGATAATCAAAGATAAGAATGTAGATAATCCGAATATACATCGAGGGCTATTCGGACTCATGATTGCATCATATCTAAATGACTATGAATATCTCTCAAAGGTCATGAAACATGATGCAGACGAAGAAAAATTCAAAAGCAAGCGAGACCTAAAACTACAGGTCATTTCTGATTTTGATGCTGCTGAAGAATATGTAAAAGAAGCCGCATATCTCCAGCAGAAAGCATCACAATATCAGCAAAAGGCACTTGAAATACAGAAACGCGCTTTCATTCGTAATATCAATTACGGCTGAAGGGCAGGCACCGATGAAAATGGTGCCACAACAATAGATTGGAGCGTGCTACTTATGTCCGACTTATTTGCAGACATAATGAAGAATGGTGCGCTTGATAGTTTAACAGCAGACCAACTGGATGAACTGATATTAAGAGCGCAAGCAATAAGGTCGGAACAGCAAGGCACCAAGGATGTTGAATATTCAAAAGTTTGTCAGAATTGTGGCAGTCTACGCACAAAGAAGCATGGAACAACCTCAAAAGGCAGTATACGCATGATATGCAAGGACTGTGAAAAAACGTTTACACTTGCAGAGGATGCAGACACCAGACTCACAAAGAGTCAAATGTCAGCTCTCATGACTGGTATCATCGACAATCTTTCCATAAGTAAACTTGCAGAACAAATGGGAGTCACTCGTTCAACTGCACATCGACACAAAATCCAAATCGGAGACATCCTATATCAAAAGATGGCAGAAAATCTTGGCGCGGTAGATGATAAAGGGAAACCATTACTATCATTTGAGGGAATCACTCAATGTGACGAATGGTATTGTACGGTATCATTCAAAGGCAAACGTGATCCAGAGTTCTTTATCTGGAAGTTAAAAAGATTTCCACGACACAATATGACAATGGCAGAACAGGACGAATACTTAAAAAAGCATGGTTTATGGGAGAAAGTCACAGCAATCCCCGGTTACTTACAAGAACTTCGTGACAATACAAAGGTTCGTAAACGTGGTATCAGTAATGATCAAGTATGTATCGTAGTTGCAGTTGATGATGAACGCCAGATAATTGCCAAGCCAGTATCAGTAGGTAGACTTGAATCGACAGATGCACATAAATTACTTGCAGGCAGATTTGATGATAATACCACGCTTGTTACAGACAGTCATGGATCATACCCAAGTTTAGCAAAATCCGAAAATATTCGTCATGTACAAATTGAATCGGGAAAACACTCCAACGGCATATTCAATCTCGGTGAAGTCAATGGCATACACTCACAAATCGAGAAAATGCTCCCAGAGTCAGCAGAAAGACTTCCTGCAACAAAGTATCTCAATCAATACATGGCACTGTTTATCTGGCTCTGGCAACATAAAGGCTTGCCACTTGCAGATAAGGTGCTGTTATTAAAACGAACCATAGCAGATAGCATTGAATACAAAGAAAATTACGACAAAATCAAGGTTAGACCGCTCGACATCAACACCAAGGGTGAATTTCCGAATGTGGTCTAAATGAAAATCTACATAAAGAGAGTCAGCGAATCACTGGCTCTTTTTGTGATGCAATTTTACCGACAATATGGTATAATAGTAGTATAGAAAAATCGAAAATATTTTGAAAAAATGTGTAAGATTTCGGTTCAAAAGTTGTGTATATAGGTGAAAAGGAATAAACGGAAAGGAGTGATTCTATTGGACGACACAAAGATAGTCCAGTTATACTGGGAAAGAGATGAACAGGCTATTCCTGCTACTTCAGAGAAATACGGAAACTACTGTACATCAATTGCCAAGAACATACTGGGAAACAAAGAAGATGCTGAAGAATGTGTCAATGATACATACTTGCACGCATGGAACACCATGCCGCCGCACAGACCGAGCATTCTGTCAACATTCCTCGGAAAAATTACCAGAAACCTATCGTTTAACAGATATAAACATAATACCGCTGACAAACGAGGTGGTGGAGAAGCTAATGTAGTAATTGATGAAATCGCAGAGTTTGTATCTGATACAGATAGTGTGGAGCTGGAATTTGACCGAAAGGAGTTTATCCGCGCCATTGATGATTTTTTGGACAGTCTTCCGACTGAAAAGAAAAGTATTTTTGTTTGTCGATACTGGTACTTTGATAGCATTTCCGATATTGCAAACAGGTGCGGAATGACAGAGAACAATGTGTCCGTGACACTTAACCGCCTCCGCCTAAAATTACACAATTATCTTTTAGAAAGGGGTTTTGAACTATGAAAAAAGAAGAATTTTGCGAAATTTTCGGTGAGATCAACGAGAAACATATCATTGAAGCAAGAACGTTTCACAAGAACAAGAAATCTGCATGGCTTAAATGGGGATCCATTGCCGCATGTTTTATTTTGTTAATTACATGTATTGCCACAGTTAAATATGTTTCCCCATTTGAAACCGATGAAATATCAACTAACGAATCTCTCGACAACGAAAATAATCCTATTGAAGTCTTACAAAATGGTGATGAACAATCCGATAAACAAACCGTTGATCAAAGTGATTACTCAGATCAGACGACAAATACACCAGATAATCATATAATTAGTGTTGAATTACAGAACAGAATTGATGAACTATCATCAGCTGACAGTCTCGGCTGGATCGTATATAACGGCAGTATTTATATGCAGAATTGGCAGATTGATTCAGCAAGCCTCAACAAAGAGAAAGACAATATTGAGTTAAGTGAAAGTCTGGGATATGCCGGCGATTTCATAGGGTACTATCAAAACAGTGCCGATAGGGATGTATATGTCCCCAATGGAGTAGTGTATATGGTGGCAGATAATCCCGATATATTATGTATCAAGCTTAATAATGGTGGTACAGTTTGGTTAGGAATCGAAAAGTAAAGAATATAAGCATGAAACGGCTCTCATCTATTAGCGGTGGGAGCCTTATTTCATCTTTCTAATGAATAATCATACACCG
>JAFQDR010000009.1 GCA_017415945.1 Oscillospiraceae bacterium | reverse complement strand
CGGAATCTGGACTGTGTCCATGTCCCGCCGAGAGAATGAAAACCTGTATCATATGACTGTAACCGTAGACGTCTACGGAAACATTCAGGAGATGTACAATCCCGACGAAATCATATGCGCCGAAAAGCCGGTGATCTATCTCTATCCCACCGAAGAAACCGAAGTAACCGTGAAGCTGAAATTGGATGGGGAACTCACCTGTACCTACCCTGCCTATCACGATGGATGGACGGTAACTGCACATCCAGATGGAACGCTGACCGATGCAAACGGACGCGAGTATTACTGTCTGTACTGGGAGGGCGAAACCCACGCGCAGTACGATTTCAGCCGCGGCTTCTGTGTAAAGGGCGAGGACACCGCCGTATTCCTTGAAAATGTACTTGCCAAGATCGGTCTGACGGAACGTGAAGCAAACGAATTCATCATTTACTGGCTGCCGCAGATGGAGCAGAATCCATACAACCTGATCGCCTTCCAAGCGGACGCTTACACCGATTCGGCAGAACTGAATATCACACCCACTCCCGACAGCCTACTCCGTGTATTTATGGCTTGGAAACCGCTTGATACGGCAGTAGAGGTTGAGCCGCAGGAATTTTCGGGCTTTGAAAGAAGCGGATTTACCGTTGTGGAATGGGGAGGTGCGAAAGTAAAATGAGAATCAAAAAAAGAGTATTTATACCCATCTGCATTGTTCTTGCACTTGTCCTCTTGATTGGAGGCTCAATCGTGTATATGAATGCAAACTCCCTCGGTTTCTCCACAGGCAGAGTGCTGATATCCAGCCACGGCAGTTATATGCTCATCCGTGATAATTCCCCCATCAATATGGGCAATCCGAAGAATAAACCCGGGCTGTTCAACGGTCTCGAAAACGGAGATGAGGTTCTTGTCCTGCACAACGGCATCAACGAATCCTATCCCGGTAAGACCGGCGCGTATGCGATATTCAAGCTGAAAGACGGAGACATTGACGATATTCCGGCAGAGGTGCTGACCTCACTCACCGAGCTTGGCTGGTGGGACGGTGCAGACCCTACGGGGCTTGAAATCCTTCCCGAAACCATACCCGAGGACTTCTCCTTTGCGCTGACCTGGAACTGCTACGGAGTCAGCTCCTACGACAGCAAGACCGGCAAGCTGGTGAAGACCACCGATGCCACACATCCCGAAGATTATGTGACCACCTGCTACTTGTCGGAAGAGACGACAAAGCAGATATATGAAATGCTCCGCGATCTCGACATCGGTGAATATCCCTATCTCTATAACCCTTACGGAAACGGTGCCGCATCTGAGCCGCCGATGAGTTTGATTCTGACGGTTCGTATCGGCGAGGAGGAGCGAACCATTCGTGCGGAAGATATCTCGCTTTCCTATCAAGCGGACAACAAAAAAGGTCAGAACTTTCTGGATGTCTGCAGGGAAATCAGTGACACTCTGACCGCGACCGAGGAGTGGAAAGCCCTGCCGGATTATGAATTTCTCTATGACTGAGGAGGTATGTGAATGAAAAAGAAAATATGGATACCCATCGCTGGCGTGGTTGTTCTACTTGCAATCTTTTTTGTACCGATTCCGATGGGCTCGTATGATGACGGAGGCACACGGGAGTGGGTTGCGCTGACATATAAGATTGTGGATTGGCACAAGCTTTACGATGTAGGCGACGACGGACCGGGCGTGTACGACGAAGTGCGTTTTTACGGTTTTTCCGACCGCAACAAATCCATCGATGAGCTGTGGGAGCGTGAATCCGCACGTTTCGGCAAACGTCACCTTGAATACACCGATGAATGGATGGAGAAAAACGATTCCACACGCATGGATCGGGATAACATCATCAGAGACATCATCATTACGGAAATCTACTCGAACTGCTTCTTCGCACAGAACGTAGTTCCCATGCCGTATCAGATCAAGGTCAACGGTGCGCTTGACACGGATTGGTGTGTCGGCGATCAGGTGAGTATTACTTACGAAAACACCTACTACGATTCCGAAACCCACAAAATCGAAGTGGACATGCTTACCATCAGCGAGAGTGATTATGAGATCGATCCCAATGCCGACTACAAGCCGGTGATCTACCTCTATCCCGAAGAAGCAACCGAAATCAATGTAACCCTCGACTATATTGGCACGCTTACATCCACCTATCCTGTCTATAAAAACGGCTGGACAGTCACCGCATCTCCCGATGGCACGCTTCATGACACAAATGGACGCGAATACTACTGCCTATTCTGGGAAGGCAAATCGGATGTGCGCTATGACTTCACCGAAGGCTTCTGTGTGAGAGGTGAAGATACTGCCGTATTCCTTGAGGATGCGCTCTCAAAGCTCGGTCTGAGTGAACGTGAAGCCAACGAATTCATCATCTTCTGGCTGCCGCAGATGGAGAATAACGCATACAATTTCATCTCCTTCCAGAGCGATGTGTACACCGACAATGCGAAACTGACTGTCACGCCGACACCCGACACCGTGATCCGCGTATTCATGGCATGGCAGGCACTGGACGAAGAAATAGCTATCAAACCGCAGAATCTGACTGCGCCCGAACGTGATGGTTTTACCGTCATCGAATGGGGCGGCGCGAAAGTGAATTGATTCATATGCCAACATACCGATGCACCGATGGTTCATTATGAGCTGTCGGTGCTTTATATTTCGTCACCTGCCTAAAATACGATCAAAATCTATACAGCGCAGAAAAAATATGATATAATTATTTGTGAGTAATGGAAATCATGAAACCAAATGGCATTTTTTGCGAGATATATAGATGAAAAGGTCCGCGAGATGTAATCGCTGTCGCTAGGCGCAAAATAGGAACTTTAATGGTATCAAAAACGTCTTATACAATATATTAGGGAGGTGTTCGTATGAAGAAGGTAATCGCTCTGTTGGGTATGGTGGTTTTGATTTTTTCTCTTGTCGGCTGTCAGAATAACGAGCATTCAAAGAATACGGAAAAGTACTCCATCAAAATGAACGATGAAGATTGGCTTTTTGAGAAGATGCCGTCAACTGCCAAAGCCGGAGACACTGTTAGTGTAAAGATAAGATTTGCAACCGATCTTGGTTATCTTTTTCTTGTCAACGGTGAGCAGATCGAAATGACCGACAACACCTCCGAATATTGGCAGTTTACCTTCACCATGGCAGATGAAGACGTTGAGATCGACTTCAAGACCTACGACGGATTTCTGCCGGATGTAAACTACGGAACGCTGATTGAAACCTTCTGGCTGCAGAATCTCGATGCGGAGTATGTCAGTATCCGTGAGTACTACGATGAGTACGATGATGGCGCCATTGTCGCCATGATTGATTCCTGCGATTATACGGCAAACATCTGGTGCGAGGAAGTTGCCGGTATGGACTTCATGTACGGCGACGGCAACCGTCTGCTGGTGCTGAAGGACGGAACCTTCCATACACTCACCGAAGCCTATGAAAAGGGCGTGCTCACAAAAGAAAGCATTGGAAACCTGTTCTGGAAGTTTTTCTTCCAGCATTCCGGACTTTATGCGGACGCAGAAACCACCGTGAAGGTTACTCGTCCCGATCTTACGATCCATACAGGTCCCGGATACGACAACGAAGACATCGGCACTTTACTTGATGTGGGAACCTACACGATCACCGAGCAGATTATCTGTGATGAGGGAATCACCTGGGGCAAGCTGAAATCGGGTCTTGGCTGGATTGATCTGAATAAAGCATCAGCTGCAACACAGCATATTCCGATCACAATGGAGCGGATTGATAAGGAACAGCTCGATGAAATGGACTGCCACCTGTATCTGCGGGAGGAAACCGATTATACACAGTATTTGCTCATAAAGCCCTACGAAGCACTCACCGATGTGAAGCTGTGCTTTATGGACTTAGCAGAGGACAGCCTTCAGCCGGGCGAAACGCTGTACACCCTTGATAAGCTGGATGAAGAAAAACCGCTGGTGCTCGGTGTGGTATTCTATGGTGATTTCACCACCTTTGGTCTTACTTTTACCGATGGCCAAGGAATTGAGCGACAGTATATGATTTATGAGAGCGGCAGAAACGGTTCTGTCGTTCTGCAGGAAAAAGAATAAGTGATTTATGATTCAATGGAACGAATAGGAGGATATTTATGAAACGGTTTTTATCTTTTCTACTGGTAATGGTGTTTGCGCTGTCAGCATTCACAGCCTGCGGTGTGCCGCAATCGGATGATCTGATGGATGGCATAAACCCAAGAAGCAATGCCGGTGGTGATATAGAGATCACCGATGTCAGTGATGCGGCTGTGAGCGATTTTGCACTTCGTCTGTTTAAGGAGAGCATGGAGGATGGCGAAAACACGCTGATCTCTCCTTTGTCCGTTCTTGTTGCACTCTCCATGACAGCCAACGGTGCGGATAATGAGACGCTTTCGCAGATGGAATCGGTACTTGGTATGCCGATCGACCAGCTCAACACGTGGATAAGCACCTACATGGCGAATCTGCCCGAGGAAGAAAAATACAAGCTCAGCCTTGCCAATTCCATTTGGTTCAAGGATGATCCCACCTTTGTGGTAAACGAAGATTTTCTTCAGACCAATGCAGATTATTACGGCGCAGGTATTTATAAGGCACCTTTTGACGATTCCACCTTAAAGGAGATCAATAAATGGGTGGAAGACAACACCGATGGTATGATCAAGGATATACTGGATCAAATTCCCGAGGATGCTGTGATGTACCTTGTCAATGCTCTCGCATTTGATGCGGAGTGGCAGAATATTTACAATGAGTATCAGATCCAGGACGGAAAGTTTACCACAGAAGACGGCACTGTACGCGATGTGGAGCTGATGTATTCCAACGAAAACAAGTACTTGAACGATGATAAGGCAGAGGGTTTTATCAAATATTACGCCAACAGAAAATACGCTTTTGCCGCGCTCCTGCCAAACGAGGGTGTCAGTGTATCCGAATACATTGCATCCCTTGACGGTGAGCATTTGCATGATCTGCTTTCAGATGCCAAGACGACGCCGGTGGACGCCGCGATACCGAAGTTTGAAACCGAATATAAGGTGGAAATGAGTGAGATTCTGAAGAAAATGGGAATGCCCGATGCCTTCGACGGTACGCTTGCCGATTTCTCTAAGCTCGGTTCGACTACGGACGGGAAAAACATCTTTATCAATCGCGTCATTCATCAGACCTATATCAACGTAGACGGTAAAGGCACGAAGGCCGGAGCTGCTACTGTTGTGGAAATGACAAAGGAATCGGCAATGGAACCGATGGATCCTCCGAAACAGGTATATCTCGACCGCCCGTTTGTGTATATGCTTATTGACTGTGAAACCAACCTCCCCTTCTTCATCGGTACGATGATGGACGTAAAGTAATCGGTTATAGAATAGAGTTAAAGTTTGATGATGCTGAACGGAGGTGTTTACTTGAAAAGATTTCTCATCTTGATTGCTGTGTTAATATGTCTTATCAGTATTGCAGGGTGTAAGCACGTAGAAACGGACTATCCGGCGGCAATTATGGTTAATGGACAGATCTATCATAAATCCATCGCCGAAGTATCGGGCGAAGTCGATGACAGTGCAATTATCGGACACACGACCTCTTATACCGATACATATCCACAAAAAGATGGTGAAACCAACTTCAGCCGAGAGATAGGACTCCCCTATGCAGCTGTTGAAGAAGGAATTGCTATCCTCTGCGATGGCGAGTGGTACATATGCTTACCATACAATAAGAAATAACGAAAGTCCCTTGTGCTTGTCATTGGCACAAGGGACTTTCATATTTCAGGTCATATATCGAAATACAATTATAAATCTCAGATCATTCCCGTATTTGAACAGTTTTACGTTCAGATTGACAGGAGTACACCCTACTGACCTTTTTCTTGTTATTCGTCTATGATTCCACGGAACAACTCCGAGTCGATAGCGTACACATCATCCAGTCGGATTTTCATGCCATCTGTAAATTGCAGCTGTCTCTCGAAATCATCGATCCGCTTCAGGTTGCCGGTGTACATACGATATGTGCCGCCGGCTTTCTTTTTGTCTGTCTCAAAGTAGGTGACAGTGATTTGCGGTCTTTCATCAATCATATCGGCAAGCAATGCCTGTTTGGTATCCAGCGCAGCCTTCATGTCATCACTGAGCGTCAGCTTGGTATCCGTCAGCCGTGCCGTCTCGTCAAGCGCATCGTCATAACCAACGAGAGCCGCAAACGGGGCAAACTGCGCCGCACGGTTCATAAGCGACATCCTGGGATGCTTTTCGGAGGTGTGGTGCGGGAGGTCTATGATGTCTTTATACTTCTCGTTCAAGCCCTGTGACCTCCGATCTGCTTATTTCGTTCCTTTGCCGTTGCGCCTTCCTCCAAATTCATCCCCTTCAGAATGGCGTTCTTGCCGAATTTCTTCTTGATATCGAGCATGGCGTGCTGCAGCTGTTTTTCCTTCTCCAACTCATGTTCATTTTCCGCATTGCCTTCCCCGGCATCCATCATGGAGAAGATATCCAGCTGCTCCGGTGCCTTCTGCGCTTTTGCCGATTCTTCGTCCAGCACATGACAGGCTGTCACATTGATGCGGCGGATGAGCAATTTTGGATTGATGATGCGGTCATACAGTTCACTTGTGACCTGCAGAATTTCTTTGGTGGAGGAGGTATGTCCGCTGAGATTTCCCGTTCCGTGAGCGTGCTTCGGGGTGGAGCGTCCGTATCGGTCGGTGGTGGATTCTCCGGTGTAGCCTTCATTGGCAGCGTCATAACCGATGGTCAGCACGATCTGATCGGTGACAAGATTCTTGTCTACCAAGTCAAGTACCAGAAGGTCGGTCATCTCCCGCACAACCAGCTTCGCTTTCTCAGCAGTGTACGGCTCCTGCAGAACCTGACCGGAACTGATGCTGTTCGATTCCGGCTTGTATGCCTTGATTTCCTTGATCGTGCACGGTTCCCAGCCCCAGGCATGGTCGATCAGCAGCTCCGCATTGACGCCGAACATCTTGTAAAGAAGGTCCTCGTTGTAGAATTCATGGGACTTGCCCACGGAACATTTCGCAATGTCGCCCATAGTGTAGATACCGATTTTCTCCAGCTTTGATGCCGTTCCTCCGCCCACACGCCAGAAATCGGTCAGAGGACGGTGATCCCACAGTTTTTCACGGTAGCTCCTCTCGTCCAGTTCGGCGATGCGGACACCGTTTTCGTCCGCCGGCATATGCTTGGCTTCGATGTCCATGGCGATCTTGCAGAGATACAGATTCGTGCCGATGCCTGCCGTTGCCGTGATGCCGGTGGTGGCAAGAACGTCAAGGATCATCTTCATGGCAAGTTCCCGTGCAGTCAGCTTGTAGGTCTTCAGATAATCGGTGACGTCAATGAATACCTCATCGATGGAGTATGGATGAATGTCCTCGGGTGCTATATATTTCAGATACACCTGATAGATCCGGGTACTGTAATCCATATAGTATGCCATGCGTGGCGGTGCTACGATGTAGTCGATGGCAAGCGCGGGATTCTTCATCAGCTCTCTGTAATCGGAGGATGCGCCGGACTGGATGCCGTGATTCGCATACTTCCGTTTTGCATTAGCTTCCTTGACTTTCTGAATCACTTCAAACAGCCGGGGTCTGCCCGGTACGCCGAGACTTTTGAGTGATGGCGACACGGCAAGACCGATGGTTTTCTCTGTACGGCTGATGTCGGCGACCACAAGGTTGGTGGTCATGGGGTCAAGCCCCCGTTCGATGCACTCCACGGAGGCGTAAAAGGATTTTAAGTCTATGGCGATATATTGTTTATCCATGTGCGCCTCCTTTTGCTTATGCCTCTATACCACTATTAACATAAAATAGTAACAGTTTTGTTTATATCAGATTGCTCGGAATAAAGCAGTTATCTGCATCAATCGGTATCGGTTCCTCGCACATACAGATAATACCGCCGTTTCCGCGGTTCAACGATGCTTTATCAATCACACTGTACTTTTTCACCTCACGTCGGTCGGGGGCAGCACTCTTTTTTATTTCCAGCGGATGAATGACATTGTTTTCCTCAACAAACACATCAATCTCTTTGGCGTTGGAATCTCGGAAATAGGTGATGTTAGCCTTTGACTTTGCATAAGCATAGTTCTTAATGAGTTCCATCACAACATAGTTTTCGTAGTAATGACCGCTTGCAGCTCCGTTACGCAGAGTGTCAGGTGTCAGCCACATAGAGAGATATGCACATAAGCCGGTGTCGCAGAAGTACAGCTTGGGTGTTTTACTGAGCCGCTTCAGCTCATTATTGGAATACGGTGCAAGCAGATAGACAATGTGAAGTCCTTCAAGCACTTTAAGCCATTCCTTTGCAGTACATGGTGCAATATCGGCAGACTCAGCCAGCGTCGAGTAATTGACTTGCTCCGATACAAGTGAAGCACAGCCAACAAGGAATTTTCGGAAGCGCACAGTATCGGTAATTCCTCCTGCCTCGGCAACGTCACGCATCAAGTAGGTATCAATATAGGAATTGAAATACTCTTGCCTTAACTCATCATCAACACCTTGAACCTGCGGCATACCGCCTTCCCAAATATGATTGAATACTTGAAGCACATTGTTTTTGGGCAGCTTACGCTGTCTTGCCTGCAAGGTGGCGAGAGAAAAATCCAAATCTGTATCAAAGACAAGACCGGCTTTTTCTCTTGCAGATAAACTGAATAATTCCAGGATACCAATTCTTCCTGCAAGAGTCTCACGTACCTTTTTCATCATCTTGTATTGCTGAGAGCCGGTAAGCCAGATGAGCCCCTTTTCATCGCTTTCATCACAAATCACCTTAATTTGCTCGAAAAGCTCCGGTGCTTTCTGTACCTCATCAATGAGAATCGGCGGCTTATACGTTTGAAAGAACAATACCGGATCGGATTGCGCAAGCTCTCGTGCCATTGTATTGTCCATTGTAACATAGGTTCTGTCACTCTCTGCCAGATGCTTTAACATCGTCGTTTTACCGACTTGTCTTGCTCCTGTAACGAGAATAACCTTAAAGAAATCATTGAGTTTCAGAAACTTTCTCTCAAGCTCCCGTGTAATATATGTCATAACGTACCTCTTTTTATGAAAATCTATGGTTAATCATATTTTATCATAATATTCCCGTTTGGTCAAGAGTATATACACATTATGGTTTTAACTTTTCTGTGAACATGCAATATATCTCGATGATTAGATTATGCACCATTTGAGTCGGTTGGTTATGTCCATGCAACAAAAAAGGTGCCGCCGCAGCGACACCCTGAAATTATATTTCTTCTGTATCAGAATCTTCTTCATCGGAGTCATTATCCATCCGCAAACACCGTCTGAGGTCAAACAAAGCCTTCATCAAGAGGACTGTCACTATCAGATAAACGATGATCATGCCGACGGAAATGACTGTAACAAGCTCCGTTTGCCATTTTGCCAAGTATCCCAAAATGATGACTGCGGTAAGCATAACTGTTTGCATGGTGCGGTACCTGAGAAGTTTGGCATCCAATTCGTACCCCTCGGGTTGATACTTTGCCGCAATCGATGCCAGGTTTGTCAGAAGCTGAAAATGGAAATAGATATTGACAACTCCAATGATGATATCAACTGCCGGAAGCATACCGTCAAGCTTAATGGCTCCAAAACTTGCAAACCACGACGCAATATGCCATACAGTCAGAATTATGCCCAAGGTTCGAAGCAGATTCAGCTCTCGTTCCTCATCGCATAAATGGTTGATAGCAGATAAGAAAAGCAGATAGCCGATGAATGAAGGCAAAATACTGACGGTATTGAGATTGATATCAAAGTAGATGAAGAAATAACCCCACGCAGCTCTGCCGATTCCCGTGTATAGTTTTTGATAATCCGTCATTGTGCTTCTCCTTTCTGCAAAGTCAGATCAAGATTCGCAACCTTCTCGTTATTGATATAAAGATCAGCAACAAAGTATGCGGGGTGCTCAATATCCTGATTCGGATCTGTACTGCCGCCGCCTCCATCCATGGTAATCGGAGAATTCCACCCCGGATTAAGCTTCTTGCTTGCCCATTGTTCTCCCAAATTGGATCCGCCTGACATCATATCCCCGATGGGCTTTGATAGTTCCCGGCTCGGATCACGTAATTTTTCAGGACGCTTATCACCTTCATAAACAGGAGCCACTGACACAGCGATATGCGTTATCTCATCCTTAT
>JAFQDR010000056.1 GCA_017415945.1 Oscillospiraceae bacterium | reverse complement strand
GGATTTCACCTTGCGACCGTCGGCGGTGTTGCCGCCCTTGCTGTCCACATCGTACTCAGCCAACACCTCGATAACGTTGCCGTCAGCGTCCTTGATGCAGCCGGTGCACTTAATCACGTAAGCGCCCTTCAAACGCACCTCGTTGCCGGGGAAGAGGCGGAAATACTTCGGAATGGGCTCCTCCATAAAGTCGTCGGCCTCAATCCACAGATGCTTGGAGAAGGTCACCTCACGGGTGCCATCCTCGGGCTTGTTGGGATTGTTCTCCACCACAAACACATCGGTCTGGTCGTCGGGATAGTTGGTGAGGGTCAGCTTGACAGGCTTCAGAACCGCCATAGCACGGCAGGCATTCTCATTGAGGTCGTCGCGCAGGCAAGACTCCAGCAGAGCCACCTCAACGGTGTTGGGGACCTTTGCCACGCCGATCTTCTCGCAGAAGGTGCGAATGGAGTTAGCAGTATAGCCGCGGCGACGCAGACCGCAAAGAGTGGGCATACGGGGATCGTCCCAGCCGCAGACATAGCCTTCCTCCACCAGTTTGCGGAGCTTACGCTTGGACATCACGGTGTAGTTGATACCCAGACGAGCAAACTCGATCTGACGAGGATCGGCATCGATATCCACGTTCTGCACCACCCAGTTGTACAGAGGACGGTGATCCTCAAACTCCAGAGAGCACAGGGAGTGGGTGATACCCTCCATCATATCCTCAATGGGATGGGCAAAGTCGTACATGGGGTAGATGCACCACTTGTTGCCCTGTCTGTGGTGCTCGATGTAGCGGATACGGTAAATGACGGGGTCACGCATATTGAAGTTGCCGCTTGCGGGGTCGATCTTCGCACGCAGGGTCATCTTGCCTTCGGGGAATTCGCCGTTGCGCATACGGGCAAACAGATCCAGAGATTCTTCGATGGGTCTGTCACGGTAGGGGCAGGTTGCGGGGGTGTTGATGTCGCCGCGGTTTGCCTTAAATTCTTCAGCACTCAGCTCGCAAACGTAAGCCAGACCCTTCTTGATCAGACCAACAGCCAGCTCGTAGGTCTTTTCGAAGTAGTCGGAGCCGTAGAACATTCTGTCGCCCCAGTCGAAGCCCAGCCAGTGGATGTCTTCCTGAATGGCTTCTACGAATTCGTTGTCTTCCTTTGCGGGGTTGGTATCGTCAAAACGCAGGTTGCACAGACCGTTGTACTTTTCAGCGGTACCGAAGTCGATGCACAGTGCCTTGCAGTGACCGATGTGCAGGTAGCCGTTGGGCTCGGGAGGGAAACGGGTGTGTACCGTTCTGCCTTCGTACCGGCCGCCGGGAGCAAGGTCCTCGTCAATGAACAGTTCAATAAAATTCTTAGAGATTTCTTCCATGGGAATCCTCACGCTTTCTAACCAAAATTTCGAGTAATGCCATTATATACATAAATCCCCGATTTGACAATGCTTATTCTCTGTTTACGGGGGAAAAATAACATGATACAATAGGATCAGATAAAAATATGCTGCAAAGGAGGACGAAAAAATGATGGATGTTGCTGTGATCGGCGGCGGCCCCGCTGGGATCTCCGCGGCGCTGACTCTGCGTCAGAGAGGAAAGAGTGTGGCGGTGATTTCCGCAGACCCCGAGCAGTCCCATCTGGCCAAGGCGGAAAAAATCAACAACTACCCCGGTATGACGGGTATGAGCGGTAAGGAAATGCTGGATGCGATGACCGCACAGGCAGAGGATATGGGTGTGTTCTTCATGCACGGGAGAGCCACCTCCATTATGTCCATGGGCGAGAGCTTCGGCATTGCGGTGGGCAGTGAGTTTCTGGAAGCGGAAGCGGTGATTTTGACCCTTGGCATTTCCATGGGCAAGCCCTACAAGGGGGAAACGGAGTATCTGGGCAGAGGCGTCAGCTACTGCGCCACCTGCGATGGGATGCTGTACCGCAATAAGAACGTGGCGGTCATCGGGCTGTGTGCCGATGCTCCCGAGGAAGCGGAATTTTTGCGCAGCATCGGCTGCAATGTGGAATATTTTGACCGCAGTCGGGCAAAATCCTATGAGATACGAGGAGAGCAAACGGTCACCGCACTTATTGCCGACGGCGTGGAATACCCTGTGGATGGGATTTTCATTCTCCGCAGCGGCGTAGCGGCAGATCTGCTCATGTACGGACTGGAGCTGGAAAACGGCGCCATCGTCACCGACCGCAATATGCGCACCAATCTGGAAGGCATCTTTGCCGCGGGAGACTGCACGGGTACACCCTACCAGCTGCCCAAGGCGGTTGGGGAAGGGAACATTGCGGCTCTGTCCGCGGTGAAGTATCTGGATGCACGATAAAATGTGTGCTTCGCAGATTTGATTTGACCTCTTCCACCGCAAGCGGTCCCCCTTCCCCTAAAAGGGGAAGGTACAGGGTGCAGTGATCTGTTTCGGTTCTCCCCATAACCATTAAGGAGGACATATTATGGATTTGACCGCAAAGAATTTCGACAGCATTGTCACAAGTCACGACAGCGTACTGGTGGATTTTTACGCACAATGGTGCGGACCCTGTAAGCTGCAGAGCAATATTCTCTCTGCTCTTGAGGAGAAATACCCCAACAAGTTCACCGTTGCCAAGCTGGATGTGGACGATGAACCCTCTATCGCACAGCGGTACGGCATCACAACGGTGCCCACCCTCATTGTGTTCAGCAAGGGGGAACCCGTGAAGCGGGCACAGGGTGTGCAGACTGTGGAACAGCTTGAGGTGCTGCTGGGGCAGTCGTGAGTTAGGGCTGCCAATCCCGTAGGGGCGGATAGTATCCGCCCGCAACAGCGCAGTAGCGTGGAACGGCACATTGCTGAGGCTGCGGAATTTGACCGACATTTGAGGCGGATGATATCCGCCCCTACGAGGGTAGGTGTCTGAAATTGCCCCAAGACTGTAACAAAAATGTTGTTACAAACTGAAAACACTTGACATTTTGCAGGGCATAACACTATAATATACGGGTCAAAAGCGAAGATGAAGAGTAGTACGGCAAATGCAGGACTATCAGAGAGCGGACGGTTGGTGTGAGTTCGCAGGCTGCCTGTCGGAAGTCGCTTCGGAGCTGCTTTGGTGAAGGTAGCCTGCCAAATATAATCCCAACACGTTTCTGAGAACATATTCTTTGACATAGCTTCGTTGTCGCCTTTTGAAGGGCGACGGCCCATCTGCAAGGCAACGCCTTGCTCTGTCTTAGTCTATGCCCTCAGAAATCATGGACTCCACAGGAGGGGATTTTTATTTCAGGCTAAGTAGCCAAGGCCGGGGCATCTCCCGTTACAGAGTCAAGAGTGCCGCAGCACAGCTGCGGAATTCAGGTGGTACCGCGTAAACAACACGCCCTGAAGCAATGGCTTCGGGGCGTTTATTTTTTGATAGAAAGAGTGAAACACATGAAAGAACTGCCTAAAGTTTATGAACCTCAGCAGGTAGAAAAGAAGATCTACGATATGTGGGTCAAGGGTGGCTACTTCCACGCAGAGCCCAACCCCGAAAAGACCCCCTTTACCATTATGATGCCTCCCCCCAACGTCACCGGTCAGCTGCATCTGGGCCACGCCTTCGACGAAACCATTCAGGACATTCTGATTCGTTACAAGCGTATGCAGGGCTTTGAAGCACTGTGGATGCCCGGCTATGACCACGCAGGCATTGCTACCCAGATCAAGGTAGAAGAAAAGCTCCGTGAGGAAGGCTTGACCCGCTTCGACCTGGGCCGTGACGCATTTCTGGACAAGGTTTGGGACTGGAAGAACCAGTACGGCAACCGCATCATCGAACAGCTGAAGACACTGGGCTGCTCCTGTGACTGGGATCGTCTGCGCTTCACCATGGACGATATCTGCGCAAAGGCTGTCCGCGAGGTATTCTGCAGCCTGTACGAAAAGGGTCTGATCTACAAGGGCAAGCGCATCATCAACTGGTGCCCCACCTGCACCACCGCACTGTCCGATGCGGAAGTGGAATACGAAGAAAAGCCCGGCGCACTGTGGTACATCAACTACCCCATTAAGGACAGTGACGAAGTGATCACCGTCGCAACCTCCCGTCCCGAAACCATGCTGGGTGACTCCGGCGTGGCCGTCAATCCCGAGGACGAACGCTTTGCACATCTGGTGGGCAAGACCGCAATTCTGCCTCTGGTTGGCAGAGAGCTGCCCATCGTCGCCGACGAATACGTAGAGCTGGGCTTCGGCACCGGTGCGGTTAAGATGACCCCTTGCCACGACCCCAACGACTTTGAAGTAGGTCTGCGCCATAATCTGGAACAGATCCTGATCCTGGACGGCGAAGGCAAGATCATCAACGGCGGCAAGTACGACGGCATGGACCGCTACGAAGCACGTAAGGCCATTGTTGCCGATCTGGAAGCAGAGGGCTATCTGGTAAAGATCGAGCAGAACACCCACAACGTGGGCACCTGCTACCGCTGCCACAATGACGTAGAGCCTCTGGCATCCGACCAGTGGTTTGTCAAGATGGAGCCTCTGGCAAAGGAAGCCATTCGCGTAGTAGAGGAAGGCGAAGTCAAGTTCGTTCCCGACCGCTTCTCCAAGACCTACCTGAACTGGATGAACAACGTTCGTGACTGGTGCATTTCCCGTCAGCTGTGGTGGGGCCACCAGATCCCCGCATGGTATTGCGCGGACTGCGGTCATACCACCGTTTCCCGTGAGGATGCCACCGTCTGCGAAAAGTGCGGCAGCGCGCACATCGAGCGTGACCCCGACGTTCTGGACACCTGGTTCTCCAGCGCACTGTGGCCCTTCTCCACTCTGGGCTGGCCCGAGGACACCAAGGAGCTGGAATACTTCTATCCCACCGACGTTCTGGTCACCGGCTACGACATTATCTTCTTCTGGGTTGCCCGCATGATCTTCTCCGGCTGTGAGCAGATGGGCAAGTTCCCCTTCCACACCGTATTTATCCACGGCATCATCCGTGACAGCCAGGGCCGTAAGATGAGCAAGTCTCTGGGCAACGGCGTTGACCCCATCGAGGTCATCAACGAATACGGCGCCGACGCTCTGCGCTTCAACATCATCACCGGTAACTCCCCCGGCAACGATATGCGCTACTTCCCCGAACGCTGCGAAGCAATGCGCAACTTTGCAAACAAGCTGTGGAACGCTTCCCGCTTCGTCATGATGAACCTGAGCATCGATAAGAACGAGCTGCCCGAGACCCTGTCTCTGGAAGACAAGTGGATCCTCAGCAAGTTCAACCGTCTGGCAAAGGAAGTCTGCGACAACATCGACTCCTACGAGCTGGGCGTTGCCGCTGCCAAGATCTACGACTTCATTTGGGACGACTTCTGTGACTGGTACATTGAGCTGACCAAGACCAGACTGTACGGCGAGGACGAGGCTGCCAAGATCGGCGCACAGAAGGTACTGCTGTACGTGCTCACCGAAATGCTGAAGATCCTGCACCCCTTCATGCCCTACATCACCGAAGAAATTTTCCAGGCTCTGCCCCACGACGGGGAAGCCATTATGATTCAGGCATATCCCACCTACAAGCCCGAGCTGGACTTTGCCGCTGAGGAAGCACAGATGGAAATGGTTATGGATGCCATCAAGGCCATCCGCAGCCGCCGTGCGGAAATGAACGTACCTCCCTCCAAGAAGGCCCACGTCATCGTTGTCACCGACAAGGCAGACACCTTCACCGCAGGCATCCCCTTCATCATCAAGCAGGCTTATGCCGCTTCCGTTGAAGTTGTTGCAGAGGTTCCCGCAAACATCGACGGCATGGTTGGCGTAGTCACCAACGAATGCAAGATGTACATGCCCATGGCTGAGCTGGTTGACATCGAAAAGGAAAAGGAACGCATCAACAAGGAGCTGGATAAGGCCCGCAAGGAAGTGGAAGGCCAGACCAAGAAGCTCTCCAATGAAAAGTTCCTGTCCAAGGCTCCCGAAGCAGTTCTGCAGAAGGAACGTGACAGACTGGCACGCGCCGAAGCACTGATTGCAAATCTGGAAGAAAGCCTGAAGAAATTAGGATAATTCCGTTATATCACAACAGCCCGAGATTTCGGTCTTGGGCTGTTTTTATGCGCTGCATCATGTACGAGCATTGCCGGCGTAGGGAGCGTCGTCCTCGACGCTCCGTGACGCAGTCGGATGATTGCCGATGGACATAAAATCGCGGAGAGAATCAAGTGTATTAAACGGCGCGTCGGGGACGACGCTCCCTACGATGGAGCATTGACCTGTGTGCGGCGGTATATGAAAAAATGGGGCGTCGAGGGCGCCGCCCCCTACATCAATAGAATTAAAATATTGTCCTTTCGTTCTTTTGACAACATTTGCATCATACTAATACTAATATGGACTCAAATTCCGAAAAGGGGATTTGGGTCCTTTTTTATATATTTTGGAGGGTGATATGAAAATCGCGAAACGATACGATAACGGAAAGCTGACCATCTTTCTCTATGGGGAGCTGGATCATCATGCGGCTCGCAGCACCATGCGCGCCATTACGGATCTGGTGGATCGGGAGCTGCCCAGACAGACGGTGCTGGATCTGGGGGGCTTGAGCTTTATGGATAGCTCGGGCATTGCCCTGATTTTGAAGCTCAAGCGGCTCATGGAAATTAGCGGAGGTGAGGTCTGGGTGGAGCATCCCAACCGTCAGGTGCTGCGGGTGCTGGAGGCATCGGGCATCGGAAAGATCGTGCCCATTGCAATGGATTCGATAAAGGAGTGATTACCTATGGTTGTAAACAACTACATAAAGCTGGAATTTCCCAGCAGAAGCATCAATGAGGGCTACGCCCGCAGTGCGGTGGCGGCCTTTGCGGCACAGCTGGATCCCACCTTGGAGGAGCTGGGGGATATCCGCACCGCTGTGTCCGAGGCGGTGACCAATGCCATCGTCCATGCCTACCCCGACGAGATCGGCATCATCAAAATGAAGCTGCGCATTGTGGACGAGGACAAGCTGGAAATTACCGTTATGGACAAGGGACGAGGCATCCCCGACTTACGGCAGGCCATGGAGCCTTTGTTTACCACAGGGGGTGAGGAACGCAGCGGCATGGGCTTCACCATTATGGAGAGCTTCACCGACAGGCTGAAGGTGCGCTCCGCTCCCGGGAAGGGAACCACCGTGACCATGCTCCGCCGCATCCGTCGGAGAAAGGGCTGACCATGGGGGCGGATACCTTGTCGGATCTGCGCCGTGCACAGCGGGGAGACCGAGAGGCCTCTCAGCGGCTGGTGGAGGAAAACGCGGGGCTCATCTGGTCTGTGGTGCGGCGGTTCTTCGGCAGAGGGGTGGAGGCGGAGGACCTGTACCAAATCGGCTGTGTGGGCTTTCTGAAGGCGGTAGACGGCTTCGACGAGGAATACGGCACCCAGTTTTCCACCTATGCCGTGCCCAAGATTTCGGGAGAGATTCGGCGGTTTCTCCGTGACGACGGGGCCATCAAGGTCAGCCGCAGCATCAAGGAGCAGGCGGTGGTGGTGCGCAATGCCCGCAATGCCTTGGAGCAGAAGCTGGGGCGGGCGCCTACGGTATCGGAGCTCAGCGAAATGACGGGCATGAGCGCCGAGGATATTGCCATGGTGGAGACTGCAACCTGTCCCACGGAATCCCTGCAGCGGGAGACGGGGGAGGACGGCTTTACTTTAGAGCAGGTACTGGGGGATTATCAAGCGGAGGAGCGGGTGCTGGAGCACGTATCCCTGCGGGAGGCTCTGCGGAAGCTGCCCGAGCGGGAGCTGCAGGTGATCTCCCTGCGGTTTTACCACGGCATGACCCAGGATGCGGCCTCACGGGTCATCGGGGTCAGTCAGGTGCAGGTGAGCCGACTGGAAAAGCGTGCCATCGAGAAGCTGCGGGTACTGCTGGAGTAATTTAGAAATGTAGGGACCGTCGTCCCCGACGGTCCGTTTGTGAGTACACATCGGCAGTTGTCTCAGTGCGGCACGGACCGTCCGGGAGGACGGTCCCTACAGGTGCAGCGGCGTTCGCAAATTGTCGCAAAAACATTGATACGAGCCGAAAATTCTTGAACGGTTGCGGTCCGGTATGGTACAATGTTCGGGCTATGGATAAATTGTTTGAACAGCGGTATCTCGATGCCCGCAGACAAGTCATCGAGCGGGATTACGCATCCCTGAACGATATGCAGCGCAAGGCTGTGCTGGCCACCGAAGGCCCTCTGCTGATTCTGGCAGGTGCGGGCTCCGGCAAGACCACCGTTCTCATTAACCGAATCGAAAACCTCATGCGCTACGGCCGTGCCTCCGACCCCAAGTGCCGTGATATCCCCGAGGGTGCCACGGAAGCGGACATTGAAACCATGCGCCGTGGGGGAGACGAAGCACGGGAGCTTGCCAAGCTGGACCCCGTTGCCCCTTGGCGCATCTGTGCCATCACCTTTACCAACAAAGCGGCAAACGAGCTGAAGGAGCGTCTGGCCAAGCGTCTGGGTGAGGCTGCCAATGATATCTGGGCGGCCACCTTCCACTCTGCCTGTGTGCGGATTTTGCGCCGTGATGCGGAGCGTTTGGGCTTCCCCAACAACTTCACCATTTACGATGCCTCCGACTCCCAGTCTGTGATGAAGCAGATCCTGAAGGAACGGAACATGGACGAAAAGACCTATGTGCCCAAGGTGATTTTGGGGGATCTGAGCCGTGCCAAGGATCAGTACATCTCTCCCATCGAGCACGCCCAGACCATGGAAAAGAGCGGGGACATCCGCAAACGGCAGATCGCGCCCGTCATCGTGGAGTATGCCCGCCGCCTGTACAATGCAGGGGCCATGGACTTTGACGACCTGATCTTCTATACTGTGAAGCTGCTGACCGAGCATGCCGATGTCCGTGAATACTGGCAGAACAAGTTCCGCTATGTGCTCATCGACGAGTATCAGGACACCAACAAGATCCAGTATATGCTTGCCAAGCTTCTCAGCGGCAAGTGGGGCAACATCTGCGTTGTTGGCGACGATGACCAGAGTATTTACAAATTCCGCGGTGCCACCATTGAAAACATCCTGTCCTTTGAGGAGGAGTTCAAGGGCTGCCGCACCATCCGTTTGGAGCAGAACTACCGCTCCACGGAGCATATTTTGGAGGCGGCCAATGCGGTCATCTCCAACAACCAAGGCCGCAAGGGCAAGAACCTGTGGACAGATCTGGGTGCGGGCAACAAGGTGCTGCTGTACGCCACCCAGAATCAGGACGAGGAAGCCCAGTTCGTTGCCAATAAGATCATCGAGGCCAGAGCCCGCGGGGAAAGTTTCGGGGATCATGCGGTGCTGTACCGTATGAACGCCCAGTCTAACCAGCTGGAATATGCCTTCAAGCGCAACGGCATCCCCTACAAGGTCTACGGCGGTATGCGCTTCTTCGACCGTGCGGAAGTGAAGGATATGCTGGCCTACCTGTGCGTCATCAATTCTCCCGAGGACGACCTGCGTCTCCGCCGCATCATCAATACCCCCGCCCGCGGCATCGGTGAGCGCACCATCGACCAGGCGGCGCTGATTGCAAGTGAGGAAAATATCAGCCTGTATGATGTCATCCGCAATGCCAACCGTTACCCCGATTTGAAGCGTGCGGCACCCAGGCTTATGCAGTTTGTGGACATGATGGAGTTTCTGCGGCAGGCCAACGAGTCCGTGACTCCCGATGTGCTGTACGATCTGGTATTGGAGCAGAGCGGCTATATTACCGCGCTGGAAAATAAGAAGGGAGACGAGGCCATCTCCCGTATTGAAAACATCCGAGAGCTGAAGTCCAACATCATTTCTTATCAGGAGCAGAGCGGAGATGCCACTCTGGCGGGCTTCTTGGATGAAGTTGCTTTGTACACGGATTTGGACAACATGGAAGAAGCGGACTGCGTAACCATGATGACCATGCACTCGGCTAAGGGGCTGGAGTTCCCCACGGTGTTCATTGTGGGCATGGAGGAAAATATGTTCCCCTCCTCCCGCTGTATCGGTGACCCTGTGGAAATGGAGGAGGAGCGCCGTTTGTGCTACGTGGCACTGACTCGCGCCAAGCGGATGCTGTATCTGCTGTGTGCCCGTCAGCGTATGCTGTTCGGCAAGACCACCAGCAACCTGCCCTCCCGCTTCACCGATGAGATCCCCGAGGAGCACATGGACAAGGGCGGCTTCCTGCCTCCCAAGCGGAAGGAGCTGTTCCGTGACGATGACTTCGGCTTCGGAGACGAGGCGGCCTACGGTGCGACGTATCGGGAACGTCCGAGCTATGGTAACCGAGGCTACAGCGGCTACGGCGGTACGAGCTATCAGAGAAAGCCCGCTGCGGCGGCGCCCAAGCGTCCCACAGCCCCCACTGCATCCGCAGGTGCAAGTGCAGGGGTTGGCTTCAATGTAGGCGACAGGGTCAAGCACAAGGCTTTCGGTATGGGCAAGATCGTCAGCAAAAAGCCCATGGGCGGCGATGCACTGGTGGAGATCGAGTTCGACTCCGTGGGCACCAAGCGGCTGATGCTGAAGGTGGCAAGCGCCAATATGGAAAAGGTATAACGCTTTCGTAAGTGGCAAGCGAAAGAACAAGGCGGCAGGGAGAGGATTCTCCTTGCCGCTTTTTTGTAATATAATATGCCATGCAACCGTTAGTTAACAAATTGCAAAGTGCTGTTTGGTGTACTGCAACCCGCAAACAAGATAAACTTGATTCAAGAAAATCAAAGGGAGGGACGAACGATGATTTTAGCTGATAAGATTATTGCCCAGAGAAAAAAGAATGGATGGTCACAAGAAGAACTTGCTGAAAAAATGAATGTGTCTCGTCAGGCGGTGTCCAAATGGGAGGCTGCGCAGACAACGCCGGATTTGGAAAAAATCCTGCTGCTTGGGAGATTGTTCGGGGTGACCACTGACTATCTGCTGAAGGATGAAATAGAAACGGAGGTGTTTACAGAGGATGTGGAGGAAGTACCCATCCGAAAAATCACCCTTGCGGAGGCCAACGAGTATTTGGAGCAAAGGAAGGACGCTTCTGTGAAAATTGCCATTGCCACCTTTTTGTGCATGGTTTCGGTAATACCGCTGCTGCTGTTGAGTGCGGCGGAGGAATTTTCATCGTTGCCCATTACGGAAAACACGGCGGTGGGAATCGGGGTTATTGCGCTTTTTCCCATGGTCGCCGTCGCCGTGGTGATGTTCATGCGGGTCGGTTTCCGAAATGCACCCTATGTGTTTTTGGAAACGGAAGCCTTTCACGCGGAATATGGTGTCGTCGGCTTCGTGAAGGACAGACAAAAAGCATATCGCAGTACCTATGTGAAATATAACTGTGTGGGGGTTTCCTGCTGTGTGCTGGCACCGATTCCGCTTCTGTGCGGCTCGTTTTCGGAGAATGAATTGCTGTTGGTGATTCTGCTTTGCGTTGCGCTGTTGGTAGTGGGCATGGGCGTGATGTTTCTGGTCATTGCGGGTGTGCAGTGGGAAAGCATGAAAAAGCTGCTTCAAGAGGGAGATTACTCCGAAAAGGGAAAACGGAGAAACAAGATCACAGAAGCGGTGGGGACGGTCTTTTGGCTTTTGGCAGTGGCGGTTTATCTTGGGTGGAGCTTTTTGACCAATGACTGGCATATCACATGGCTTGTTTGGCCTGTTGCCGCTGTTTTGTTTGGCTGCGTGCAGACTGTATGCGGTCTATTGGCGGGTCGGAAAGAATAAGCGGAGGACTGCAAGTGCCAAGATGGAAAAAACTAAAATATACGAAAAGGAGCTGTTACAAGATGCAACAGCTCCTTTTCGTATATTGCAATGTAGTGTTTGATAGACAGATTAAAGATATTATGCCATCGTAGGGAGCGTCGTCCTCGACGCTCCGAGGCGAAGAGGGAAGATTGCCGATGAACATAAAAATGCAGAATGTCCGACTGCGGTGTGGCGGAGCGTCCGGGAGGACGCTCCCTACGCGTTCAGGGTTAGATTACATATATACATCTACTTCCACACTCAGGTTGCCGCTTTTGGTGGTACGTACGGCACCGCGGTAAATGAAGCGCCCCTCCCCGCGGACGGAAACCGTATCCCCATCTTTGAGAACGGTGTTGGTGTTTTGGCAGCACTTTCCGTTGAGGAAGATCTTCCCCGCCCGAAACAACTCGTTGATTTGGCTGCGGCTGTATTTGTATACATGGGCGGCTACGCCGTCGATGCGCTCCGAGGCCACCACGCACTGCCTTGTCTCCAAGGTGAACAGGGCCCCCTCGGGCAGTTCGTCTACCGTGGTCACGGTGAGCTGGGTGTGCTTGGCTTTGGTCAGGTTATCGGCGATATAGGGGGCGATCTTCTCTGTGGCGAAAATGTAAGCAGTGTTATCCCGCAGGACGATGTCTCCTACCTGCTCACGGGTGATGCCCAGATTCATAATGGCACCCAGCAGGTCACGGTGGGTGAGCTTGTCGGCGTACTTGGGGGCTGTGGGTGCGGCCTTCAGACACACGATGGGGAAGGGCAGGTCGTAGCCGCACAGCTCCTCGTCTCCGAAGCGCACCATTAACCGCTGACAGCCCTCCGCACCGCCCCAAAGGGTCTTGGGGACATGGCGAATGTCCCGCTCCAGGCCCATGAGCACATCCTGCTCCGCAAGACCGAGGAATGCGGAAAATGTATAGGTGCCCTGACCGTAGGCCTTTTCCGCCAGCTCGGTCAGGCGCTTTTTCAAAATCAAATCATCGTTGGACATAGCAATGCTCCTTGGTGAGATAGGAACAGTGTACTGGAAAAGATTAAAAAATGCAAGAATGTAGGGCAGGGGCTTGCTCACGCCGCTTATAATTTGATATCGGCAGTTATATCAGTGCGGTACGGCGGGAGCAAGCCCCCGCCCTACGAGTGCGAGTAGAAATTATGTTGAATGGAGTTGTTAAACAGCCTCCCGGAGTTTCGTCCGCAAGGACGAAATAGAGTTCAATCTATTTTTCGTGGGAGCATGTATCACACGAAAAATACAGCTCAGACCGCAAACGTGCAAAGACCTCCGTCAAAAAAACGGAGGTCTTTGTGCGCTGCAGCGGGCTGCATTGCCATCGCCGCAGGCGGGGTGTATGTCGATGAAGCTCCGTAGGAGGTTCATCGAAGCACGGAGTGCTATTTTACTTGTTGTCAGCCAGCCAGCGGGTCGCAGCGTGGGCAATGTATGCGGCAGCCTGGCAGATGGCGTCTTCGTTGTAGATGACCTTGGGGTCGTGAGCAGCAGCAACGGGACGGTCAACATAACCGGTGGAGATGTACAGCAGAACGCCGGGAACCTGTTCCAGAACGCAGGCAAAGTCTTCGGATGCGGAGGCCTGCATATCGGGGACGGGATAGAAGCCCTGTACGCCAACTTCGCCCAGATAGCCGATCACGGACTTGACCATGTCGGGGTTGCAGATTGCGGGGGGAACTTCTGCGGTCCATTCTACGATTGCCTTGCCGCCGAATGCTTCAGCAATCTTTTCAGCGGTGGTAACCAGACGAGCCTTCAGCTTTTCACGCAGTTCCTTATCGGTGCCGCGCATGGTGCCTTCCATGACACATTCCCCGGGCAGGGAGTTGTTAGCAACGCCGCCATTGATCTTGCCGACGGTGAGAACCATGGGGATGGTGCTGGACTTTTCGCGGGCGATCAGGTTCTGCAGACCCTGGTAAACATGAACAGCGATGTTGATGGGGTCAATGCCGTATTCGGGGTATGCACCGTGAGAGGGGTAGCCAACGCAGGTGATCTTGAAGGAGTCGTTGGAGTACATCATGGTGTTCTTGTCGTTGTACATGACCAGACCCAGAGGAATCTGACCTGCAGCAGCGTGGCATGCCATAGCTGCGTCAACGCCTTCCAGAACGCCGTCAGCCAGCATAGCCTTGCTGCCCTGGAAGGTTTCTTCGCCGGGCTGCCACATGAACTTTACGGTGCCTTCCAATGCTGCTTCGTTTTCCTTCAGCATACGTGCTGCGCCCAGCAGCCATGCGGTGTGCAGGTCGTGGCCGCAGGAGTGGGAGTGACCGTTGGTAGCTGCAAATTCTTCGCCGGAGTCTTCGGGGAAGGGCAGAGCGTCCATGTCCGCACGCAGCAGCAGGGTCTTGCCGCCCTTGCCGATGGTAGCAACAACGCCGTTGCCGCCGCAGCGCTTGGGTTCGTAGCCCAGCTTGGTCAGCTCGGCCATAACATAGTCAGCGGTCTGAACGGTGTCCATACCGATTTCCGCAAACTGATGAACGGTGCGGCGGTCAGCAACCATGACGTCCTTCAGTTCAAATGCTCTCTTCAAATAATCCATAATGATAATCCTCCTTAGTGTAATGGTAGACCATATCTGTGTACAGTGTATCATGCTGTAAAGACGATTGTCAAATAAATAGCGATTTCAGCTTCGCTTTTGTAGGTTTCGTGTATCTTTTGATTGGATTTTGTGCAATTTATATGGGCGTAAATGTGAAGAAACTGCAAACTTTTCGGGGTTCCCGTTGACAATCTTCTTTGCCTTGGATATGATACGATACAATCAATCTGCAAGGAGGTCAATTGCCACATATGGACTGCGACGGCGACGAAGCGAACACAAGCAATCCTGTCTGTTATATGAAGCGCGGCATATCCGGATTCCCTCTGGGGTGATCGGGGTGTGTTTTTTTGCGCTTATTTTTCAAAATCGACCATATAAGAGAAAGGAACTTTTAATATGAATGATATGACTGTGGTGTATATCGCCATTGTTTTGGTGTGCATTGTAATGTCCGCCTTTTTCTCCGCATCGGAGACTGCCTTTTCCTCGGTCAACAAGACCAGACTGAAAACCATGGGGGAAAAGGGGAACGACCGTGCCCGACTGACTTTGACCTTGGCGGAGCAGTATGACAAGCTGATCTCCACCATCCTCATCGGCAATAACATTGTGAACATACTGGCTTCTTCTTTGGCCACCATTGTATTTGTAAAGCTGTACGGGGATATGGGTGCCACTATTTCCACCGCTGTGATCACCGTGGTGGTGCTGCTGTTTGGTGAGATCTCCCCCAAGAGCATAGCCAAGGAGACCCCCGAGAAGTTTGCCATGTTTTCCACGCCCATCCTCAAGGGGATGATTTGGCTACTGACTCCCGTGAACGCATTCTTTTCCGCGTGGAAGCGGATGCTGGCCAAGCTGCTGAAGGTGCAGGCGGACAACCGCATGAGTCAGGAGGAACTGCTGATGTTCGTGGAGGAAGTGGAGCAGGACGGCAGCATCGATGCCGAGGCGGGCACTCTGCTGCGCAATGCCATTGAGTTTACCGACCGTGAGGTTATGGAGATCCTGACCCACCGTGTGGATCTTGTGGCGGTGCCCGTAAGCTCCACCAAGGAGGAAATGGCGGCGGCCTTTGCGGACAGTATGTTCTCTCGTCTTCCTGTGTATGAGGGCAGTATTGACAATATTGTGGGTATTATCCATCAGAAGGACTTCTACACCGGTACGGGCATCAGTCAAAAGCCTCTGACAGAGCTCATGACAGCCCCTGTGTTTGTGCCCAAGGGTGAGCGCATCAGCCAGCTGCTGCGGCTTCTCCAGCAGACCAAGAGCCATGTGGCTGTGGTGGTGGATGAGTACGGCGGCACCTTTGGCATCGTGACCATGGAGGACATTTTGGAAGAGCTGGTAGGCGAGATCTGGGACGAGCACGACGAGGTAGTGGAGCATATCCGCAAGGTAGACGAGGGCAGCTATGCCGTGGACGGGGTCATGGAGCTGGAGGATTTCTCCGCGTATTTTGGCATCCAAACGGACTCTACCATGGTTTCTGTGGGCGGCTGGCTTATGGAGGAGCTGGGCAAGCTCCCCGAAACGGGAGACACTCTGGAAGCAGACGGCTGCACCGTTCGTGTGACCGCGGTGGAAAACCACAGAGTCACAAGTCTTTTGGTAACCAAATAAAATCGGGAGCTGCTGCGGATCCGCAGCAGCTCCTTTTGATTTGCGGTATGGAATTGTTGTGTGCCGATGTTATTTTCCTCTTTTTTGTACATCGGCGTGGATGCGTTCGCTCCAATGGGCTTCAATGGGACGGCAGGCACGGACATCGGAAATGGCATCGGACAGTACCTCGTAATTCAGCTGTGTGCCTTCTTCGTCGGATTTGTAGGTCACGGCACGGTCGGCGGAAATGCCGAAGCGTGCGCCCTCTGCGGCGGCATCGATGTTGGCACCCAGAAACAGGAACTCCCATCCGTACTTCTCCTGCTCATGGGAAATCAGGGCCTTCACCCTGTCGTAGGTGTATTGGCGGCTGGCGTTTTCCATGCCGTCGGTGATGATGACGAACAGGGTCTTGGCGGGCTTGTGCTCGGGGTGGGCGTACTTGTGGATGCAGGCAATGTGTTGGATGGTGCTGCCCACCGCATCCAGCAGGGCGGTGGAGCCCCCTACGGTGTAGTCGGCATCGGTCATGGGCTTGACTTCGCGGAGAGGCAGTCTGTCGTGGAGGAAGCGGATGTGATGGTCAAAGAGCACCGTGGTGACAAAGGCTTCGCCGCTGTCTGCCTTCTGCTTTTCCAGCATAGAGTTGAAGCCTCCGATGGTGTCCTGCTCCAGTCCGTACATGGAGCCGCTGCGGTCGAGAATGAATACCAATTCTGTCATAATGAAAAACCTCCTTTTGTTCTTTACGAGTACAGCATACAAGAACAGAAGGAGGATATGGTCGCATGAGAAGCGACAAATCGGCTTCGCGAACTTCATATCGCTTTTCGCTCAAGCATGAGCGAAGAGCGCTCATTTCGTTGCTCAGCCTTGTTTCGCACTGCATCTTTTCCTTATTTCAAATTCACTTGCGTGAATTTTGTTATGGATCGAAAGATGCAGCAGCGAGAGGAGACAACGATTGTATTTGTAGGGAGCGTCGTTCTCGACGCTCCGTTTTTTCGTAGTGAGACGATTGCTTATGGACGGATAATGTTGGCCGTTTTGACTGCGGTGTTGCGGAGCATCGGGGACGATGCTCCCTACGATGGAGGAAATTTGACTGCTGCAGCGAGAATGGGGCGACGGTCTCTACGGATGCAAAGGGGGATATTATCCCACCACGTTCCCCAATGTGCTCAAATCCAAGGCGAACAGCACATTGTTCAGTTCAAAGATGTCGTAGTTTTTGCTTTTGATGAAAAACTCTACCACAATATCCTGCTTGTTGGCGTGGCTCAATGCCAGACCTGCGCGGCTTAGGAGCATTTCGGTTTCCTCCAAGCTCAGCTCCAAGGCCATGGCAAAGGCCAGCACTGTGGGCTTGGAGGGCTGATAATGGGGATTGCTGCGGATCTTGGAAAACAGCTTGCGGTCAATGTTGGCACGCTTATAGACCTCGGTGTCCTTTTTGCCGCTGCGGTCAATGAGGTGCAGCAGGGTGGCGGAAAAACCCTCGTCTGTGCGCTCCAGCAGGTCTTGGAGGTCGTCTATGGAGATGCTGCCTGCCGCCATGGGGGCGGGGGCGGCCTCTACGGACAGAGAAACGGACAGAGAACACTCCTGCTCCTCCAAGTTTCGCATCCGTCTTTGATAGCGTATGGTTT